>VGZO01000010.1 GCA_016872555.1 Planctomycetota bacterium | reverse complement strand
CGGGTTCGCCGGCCCGCGGACGATCAAGGCGACGATCCGAGTCGAACTGCCGAAGGGGTTCCAGACGAGCGAATTCCTCCTCGAGCACGGCTTCATCGACCGGATCGTCGCCCGGCCGCAGCTCAAAAGCGAGATCGCCCGGGCGATCGACTACTGCGGCGGCTGACGGCCACCCGACCTTGAGCAGGCTGCCGACAAAGTGATCGGCCGCCGGATGCGGCCGAGGGCGACCCGGGAAACCCTCGGCGTTTTCCGCGGTCGCCCGAGTGGACTGAATGAGCCGGCCGACCCGCGGCCGATCGGGGCCACGGAGGGCTTTGTCCACGGACAGTCAGAAACGGCTCACGAACCCGGCGAAGCCGCCGTGGACGAGCGTGCTGGAGCCGGCGGAAATCGTCTCCAGCGCCCCGGGTGAGACGAGCACCGGGGGCCATTGCCCGTCGGCCTGGGCGATGACGCCGACGCCGACCAGGCGGTATCCGATCGACAGCGTCCAGCGGTCCGTGATGTCCCAGGCGACTGCGGCGTCGAGCGACCCCAGCCAGGAGAACACGCTTCCCGTGGCGTGGACGTCGACGGGGATCCCGCCGGCGAACAGCGCCGGAGTGCCGCCTGGGCCGGACAGCGTGGTGGTGTTGGTCAACGCGTTGCCGGCGATCATGAACTTGGGCACGACGTCGATCCGCCAGCGCTCCGCGAATCGCCAGTCGAGACGGGCGCCGAGTTGGCCACCGAGCAGGTTGTTGTTGGTGGCCACCTGGAAGAGCAGCGCGCCGGCGGCGGGGTCGGCGGCGGTCGTCACCAGGGAGAGCGTGTCACCGACTTGGAAGAAGCGGAAGCCGGCCAGCCAGGCGAAGTGGAGGCTTTGCGAACGCGGTGGGAATTCGGGGCGTTCCCCGCCGGCGAGGATCCAGTTGATCTCGACGTTGTTGACCAGGTCGGTACGACCCAGCTCCTGCGCCGAGGCGTCGTCGAGCCAGAGCGTGGCCGGCACTCCGCCGACGGTGACCCCCGGGAACTGGGGCTGGGGGATCGCCATGATCGTCGGCGGAGCGGCCGACAGTCCCGCCGACGACCCGATCCCGTACACCCCCCAGTAGACGACCTCGAGCGCCTGGCGCTGGCGTTCGCCGAACCAGCGCCCGACGCGCAGCTCGACGCCGCCGGGCCAGGTGGCCGCAGCATCACCGGTGGTGAGTTGGCGGCCGTCGGCCAGCGGTTGCATCGTCGCGGTCCCGGCGCCGATCGTTCTGGTCATCACCAGACCATTGACGGCAATCTCCCATCGTGGCCAGTGAGGCGGCCGGTCAGGATCGACCCATGCCGGGAGGCCGGCGACGCTCCCCGTCGCCCCGGGGTCGGGAAGGTACATGACCGGCGGTGGTTCCCCGGCAGCAGGCAGCAACTCGGTCGCCGGAACGGTCGCTCCGCCGGCGAGCGAGAACGCGGCCACGAGACCGATCCAGCGCAGCGCCCGGAAGGCCGGCACGGGCGAAGCGGGACGACACGGTTGCGAACGGGTGAGGAGCATGGCGGGAGAGTCGGTGCCGGCGGGGGGTGGAATCAAGACCGCTTCCCCGCCGCCGCGCCCCGCTACACTCGCCGACGGGATCATCCTGGGAGCCTGCGCAAGATGCCCGCACCGCGCGAATCGGGGCGCCTACCGAGCCGCGGCGAACTCGTCGCCTGGCTCGATCGGCGGGTGAACCACGAGCGCGTCGTGCCCGCTTCGGCCGGCGGAGGCACCTTCGCCCTGGCACGCATGCGGCGTCTGCTGGCCGCCCTGGGCAAGCCGCAGGACCGCGTTCCCGCGGTCCATCTGGCGGGCACCAAGGGGAAAGGATCGACCGCCACGATGCTCGCCGCGATCCTCGGCGCCGCCGGGCACCGTGTCGGGCTCTACCTCTCACCGCACGTCCACCGCCTCGAGGAACGGATCTGCGTCGACGGCACGCCGATCACGGAACGCGACCTCGCGCGGGTGTTCGCCACGGTGATGCCGGCGGTCGAGGCCCTCGACCGCTCCGCCGCGCGGCGCGGCGGCCGCGGGCCGACCTGGTTCGAGATCGTGACCGCGGCGGCGCTGCTTCACTTCGCGCGCGAGCGGCTCCGGGTGGCGGTTCTGGAGACGGGACTCGGCGGGCGACTCGACGCCACCAACACCTGCCATCCGGTGCTGTCGATCATCACGAGCATCAGCCTCGACCACATGCACCTCCTCGGCCGGACGGTCGGCAAGATCGCTGCCGAGAAGGCGGGAATCATCCGCCGTGGCGTGCCGGTGATCAGCGGCGTCCGCGCTCCGGCGGCCCGGCGCGTCATCGCCACAACGGCCCGGCGCCGCCGGGCGCCGCTCACCGAGATCGACCGTGATTTCAAAGCCGTCTCCCTCCCCGGCCGTGGGCTCGGCGCCGGGCGGCTGTCGCTGCTGCCACCGGACGATGGCGCGGCGCCCGGCCGTCGCGACTACCCCGTGGCGATGCCCGGGCGGCACCAGGCCGACAATGCCGCGCTGGCGGTGGTGGCGGCCCGTCGGCTCGACACCCTCGGTGTCGCCGTGCCCGAGGAGGCGATCGCCCGGGGACTGGCCACGGCAAGGCTTCCGGCCCGGGTCGAAGTCCTCGGCAGCCGGCCGCTGATCGTCGTCGATGCCGCCCACAACGTCGCGTCGATCACGGCCCTCGTCGAGACGCTCGCGCCGGTGATCGAGGGGGCGCGGCCGCGTGTGCTCGTGTTCGCGGTCAGCGACGACAAGCAGATCGAGCCGATGCTCGCCGGAGCTGCCGGCTGCTTCGACCGGGTGATCCTCACGCGCTTCCGCTCGAGCCCGCGGGCGGCATCATGGGCCCGTCTCCGCGCCGCCTGCGCCCGTGTCGGCCTCAGGCACGCCACGGAAGCGGAGTCGCCGTCGGCCGCGCTCGCCGCCGCGCGGGCGCTCGCCGGAAAGCGCGGCAGCATCTGCGTCGCCGGGAGCTTCTACCTCGCCGCCGAGGTGCGGGCGGAATTGCTCGGCAGCTGACCGGACCGGTCCGCGGTGCCTGCCGAGGCGGTGCCGAGGCGGGCGTCGCCGTCGAGAAGGGCGAGGGCACGGCCGAGGACCGGATCGGCGTGGCGCGGCATCGACAGTGCCGGGTCGGCGGCCGCCGGGGACGATGCCGCCCCCGCCGGCACGCGGTCGCGGCCGCGGCGCCAGGACTGGAGTTCGTGCTGGACCTCGCCGGTCGGCGTGATCGCCCCGGCTGGATCAGGCGATACGCCCCAGACGTCGTCGTCGCGGTGGTGAGGACGCCGGTGGATCGTCGTTCCGTTGGGGCGGAGGTACTCCGCCGTGGTCAGCTTGATCATGCTGCTCCCGTCGCCCAGCGGCAGGAGCGACTGCACCGTACCCTTGCCGAAGGTGCGGCTCCCCACCGTGATCGACCGGGCGTTGTCCTGCAGGCAGGCGGCGACGATCTCACCGGCGCTGGCGGTCATCCCGTCCACGAGCACCGCGACGGGCACCCCCCCGAGGCGCTCCCCGGCGGTGGCTCGCCTGACGTCGACGTTGTCCGGCGACGCCGCCTGCCGCGGTCCGGCGGGGCGTGACCGGGTCGAGACGATCACCCCGCGGTCGAGGAACCGGTCGCAGATTTCGATCGCGGTCGACAGCAGTCCCCCGCCGTTGCCGCGCAGGTCGACGATCAGGCCGGTCAGCGGTGGGCTTCCCGCAGCGATCGCGTCGAGCGCGGCGTCGAGCTCGGCGACTGTGCCCTCGCCGAACGACGCGATCCGCACCAGCGCCACCCGCTCGTCCCCCTCGAGGCGCCACTCCCAGCCGCCGTCGTCCCGGCGCCGGTCGCCACGGACCGTCTCGGACCGCAGCAACTCTCGCGCCAGCGTGGCGGTGCGCACCGGCACGGGCTGGCCGTCGTCGGCGGTCATCGCGGCCGGGTCGCCGCGCGGCGGGGCGAGGTCGACGTTCACCCGGGTCTGTGGTCGGCCCCGGAGCCGGGCGACGACTTCGCGGAGCGGGCGCCCCGCCGCCGCCTCGCCGTCGACCGAGACGATCCGCTCACCGGGGCGGATCCCCTCGCGCCAGGCGGGGCTGCCGGCCAACACGTCGTCGATGACGATCGTCCGGTCGCGCGGGTCGGCGGCCAACTGCAATCCGACTCCGCCGAACTGCTGGCCGAGATCGGCGTCGAGGTCGTCGATCTCGGTGCCGGAGAGGTAGGCGGAATGCTCGTCGAGACCGGCGAACACGCCATCCATCGCCCGGTGGAACAGTGCCGCGTCGTCGACCGGCCCGAGGTAGCCGCGCTCGATCTTCGCCAGCACCTCGCCGAAGCGCCGGCCATGGACGCCCCGGTCGCGCGCGGCCCAGGCGACGAAACACACCAGCGGAACGACGAACAGGGTCACGAGGTTCCGCTTGGGCATCGTGCCGATCCCGTCGCCACCGCCCGACCACCCGACGGCGTGGCCGCGCCACGTCGGGACCAATGATACCGGAGGGAACCAGAACGGCCCGTGCGGCACGAGCGGGTCGGGGACCGTCGCCCCCGGGGATACAGCGGCCCGCGACCGGGAAGCGGTCCGTTTTCCTCCCCGGCTCCCCGAGCTTGCCTGACCGGCCGGGATTCGCTGCGAACCGCTCTGGTTCGGCCGGCGGTCGCAGCCTACGATCCCGCCCCATCCAGCCTTCCGGGAACCGAGACATGTCACACCGTTCCAGAGGCCGCCGGCACGGCCGCGCCAGCGATCCCCTCGACACGGTCAAGCCGCTGGTGGTGCTCGGGCTCCTGGGAATGATCGTCTACGGTGCGATGACGATGGTCCGCAGCGGCCCGGCGACGCCGCCGGCGGTGGCCGGTCTCGACGCTTCGGCGCCTCTCGCTCCGGCCGCCGTCGATCTGCCCGCGACGCCCATCGCAGCGCCGATTTTCGCCGCCTCGGCCCCCTCCCCGCCGGAGCCGACCGCCCCCGGGACCACGGTGCCGGAGCCGTCGCCGACCTATCTCCAGGCCCAGGCCGCACCACCGCCGAGCGCCGCAGCCCCCGCCCCCGTGCCTCCTCCCGTCCCCGCGCCACCTCCTCCCATGACCGCGCCGGTGGCTGCCGCCCCACCGACCGCACCGGCTCCGGTTCCGCCATCGGCGGCGATCCCGGCGCCGACGACGGACGGCGGCGTGTTGCCGACGGCACGCCAGGCCGCGGCCGTCGCCGCCGGCTCGACGGCCTTCGCCGCCGCCTGGGCCGACGCCCACGACAAGCTCGCCGCCGGTCAGTACGCCGAAGCGTTGTCGCTGCTGAGCGTGTGGTACGACGATCCCTCGCTCGGTCCCGAGGAGACTCGGCGCCTCGACGCGCTCCTCGGCCAGCTCGCCGGGACGGTCATCTACTCGCAGCAGGATTTCCTTCTCCCGGCCCACGTCGTCAGCGCCGGCCAGACGCTCCACTCGATCGCCGCCCCGCTCCAGGTGCCCTGGCAACTGCTGGCGAAGATCAACGGGATCCCCGACCCCGACCAGCTCATCCCGGGGGAGCACGTCAAGCTCGTCCAAGGGCCGATCGACGCGGTCGTCAGCGTCTCGCGCGGCCGTCTCAGCCTCCAGGTGGCGGGCCACTACGCCGGCAGCTTCCCGGCGGTGATCGGCCGCGCCGTCACCGACAGGGTGGGCGCGTCGGTGGCGGTCGTCGACGTCCGCTCGACCGGCGCCGCCGGCGATCCGGCCGCGCGGCGCACGCTGGTGCTCGCCGACGGGATGGCGATCGAGGCGGTCGACGATCCGGCCGCCCATGCGTCGGGCGCCGTCGGCTCGACGGTGCTGGTGGCATCGCGCGACTTCGCCGAGCTGGTGGAAATCCTCGGCCCCGGCTCGCACGTCCTGGTACGGCGCTGATTTTCGGCCGACCGTCAGCCGCGCACGCCCGCGATCGCGCGCCGCGCCCGGGCGATCGCCGCCTCCGCCGCTGCCGGCGTCGGCGCCTCGGCAGCGAGGCGCACGATCGGCTCGGTGTTGCTCGCGCGGACGAGCAACCAGCCACCGTCCCAGTCGAGCCGCAAGCCGTCACGACGCGAGCCGGTCGCTTCGGGAAAGGCGTCGACGAGCCGCGCTTCCGCCTCCGCCAGGGCGGCGGCCCCGGCCGGCAGGTCGACGGTCTCCTTGAGCATCGCCAGCTTCGGCAGCGTCGCGGCCAGCTCGGCGACGGTCGCGCCCTCGGCGAGCCGCCCGAGGATCAGGGCCATCGCCACGGCGGCGTCGCGGACGAGGACCACGCGCGGGTCGATGACGCCGCCGTTCCCCTCGCCACCGATGATCGCTTCGACGGCGCGCATCCCGTCGACGACGTTCGCCTCGCCGACGGCGGTCAGGTGGCAGGCCACGCCGTGGCGCGCCGCGATCACCGCGGTCATCGAGCTTGTCGCACAGTTGACGACCACCGGCCCCGGCGACCGGCGCAGCACCGTGTCGACCGCCAGTGCCAACGTCGCCTCCTCGCCGAGCCAGCCACCGGCACCGTCGACGATCACGAGCCGATCGGCGTCGGGATCGAGGAAGAAGCCGACGTCGACGCCGGCGGCCGCGACCCGGGCCAGCAGCGGCTCGAGGTTGACGCGGATCGGCTCGGGGGGATGGCTGAAGTGGCCGTCGGGAACGCCACCCTCGACCTCGACGTGGCATCCGAGCGCCGCCAGCAGCGGCAGCGCGACGCGGCTGCCGGCGCCGTGGCAGCAGTCGATCCAGACGCGCGGCGCGCGGCGCCGGATCGCGGCGACGTCGACGGTCGCGAGCACGGCGGCGACGTGGGCCGCGGTGCCGTCGACCGCGCGGACCGTGCCGCGCGCGGCGGGCGTGGCACCGCCGACCGGGTCGGCCTCGAACAGGTTCCGCACCGCACCCCCCGCCTCCCGGGTGAGGACGCGGCCCGCCGCCGCGAACAGCTTCATGCCGTTGTAGCGCGGCGGATTGTGGCTCGCGGTGACCTGGATCCCACCGGCGGCGTGGTGCTCACGGACCACGATTCCCACCGTCGGGGTCGGCGCGATCCCGCAGTCGAGCACGTCGCGTCCGACCGCGCACAGCGCCTCGACGATGGCGGCGACGAGCGCCGGGCCATGCTCGCGGCCGTCACGGCCGACGACGACCGGCCCAGGGGGCAGGGTCGCGGCGAACGCCTGGGCGTAGCGCGCCGCGACCGCCGGCGTGAGCGACTCGCCGACCACGCCGCGCAATCCCGACACGCTGACGATCAGCGGCTCGGCCACAAGCGGCGGCTCCCGGATGACGATGCTGGTGGGATCGTGGACGAGCGGTCAGGATACGACCGCGGGCAGTATAAAAGCCTGCCTTCCGCCCGCCGCCCCCCATCCGAGGCCATGCCCGATGCCCGTCGCCGAGCCATTCGCGCGCCATCTCGAAGCCGTCGCCGTCGCCCACGCCGCCGGGCAGATCACCGACCATTCCGCCGCCACGATCCGCACCTGGCTGACCGCGCCGCGCTACGGCGAGTTCGCCGCCGAACTGGCACGCCTCGTCGAGGCGGCAGGCGTCGATCCGGCCGGCTGGAAGAAGCTCGACGACGTGTTTTGGACGGTGATCCCGTTCGGCACCGGCGGGCGGCGCGGGGTGATGTTTCCCGTCGGGTCCAATGCCATCAACGACCGCACGATCGGCGAGAGCGCCCAGGGCCTGGCCGACTACGTGCGCTCGGTCGTGGAGCCGGGTGTCGAGCCGAGTTGCGCGATCGCCTACGACACCCGCCACCGCTCCGAGCACTTCGCGCGGCTGTGCACCGAGGTCCTGCTGGCCGCCGGATTCCGCATCTCGTTCCTCCGCGGCCACCGCAGCACGCCCGAACTGTCGTTCGCCGTCCGCCACACCGGTGCCACCTGCGGGATCATGGTGACCGCCAGCCACAACCCGCCGTCAGACAACGCCGTCAAGGTCTACTGGGCCGGTGGCGTGCAGGTGCTGCCGCCGCACGACAAGGGGATCATCGAGCGCGTGATGGGCGTCGACACCGTCCGCCGCGAGCCGTTCGACGCCGGTGTGGCGGCGGGTCGGGTGCGGTTCGTCGAGGAGGAGATCGATGCGGCGTTCCTCGCCGCGGAGCTCCGCCAGGCGTCTCCGGGCCCGCGCGACGTGTCGATCCTCTACACCCCGCTCCACGGCGTCGGTGCGACCGCCGTCGTGCCCGTGCTCCACGGTGCCGGCTTCACCCGGCTGCGCGTGTTCGCCCCCCACGAGCGTCCGGACGGCGATTTCCCCAACGTGCCCGGCCACGTCGCCAATCCGGAAAATCCCCACGTCCTGTCGGGGCCGATCGCCGAGGCGGTGCGGGAGGGAGACGATCTGGTCCTCGCCAGCGATCCCGACTGCGACCGGCTCGGCGCCGCGGCGCCGCACGCCCCCGGCGGCGAGTGGGAGGCGTTCACCGGCAATCAGCTCGGCGCCTTGCTTGCCGACCATGTCCTCGCCACGCGCACCGCGCGGGGCCTGCAGCGCCCGACCGACACGGTGATCACCACGCTGGTCACCACCGGGCTGGTGCGCCGCGTCGCCGAGAGCCACGGCGCGGCGGTGATCGACGACCTCCAGGTGGGCTTCAAGTGGATCGGCCGGGAGATCGACAGGATCGGCCCGGAGCGATTCGTGTTCGGCTGCGAGGAGTCGCACGGCTACCAGGGGGGCACGCACGTCCGCGACAAGGACGCCGCCGCCGCGGCGCTGTTCATGGCGGAACTGGCCGCGGTCGAGAAGGCCGCGGGCCGGTCGATCCACCGGCGCCTCGCCGACCTGTTCGTCACCCACGGCTGCCACCTCGAGCGCCAGGTGTCGATCACGCTGCCCGGTGCGGCGGGGATGGAGCGGATGCGGCAGATCATGGCGACGCTGCGGGCCACCCCGCCGCGCTCGCTCGGGGGCCTCGACGTGGTCCGGATCCGCGATCACGGCACGCTCACGACCGTTCGGCCAGGAGAGCCGCCGCGACCGTTCGTCGGTCATCCGGGGGACCTCGTGATCTTCGACCTCGCCGGGCTGCAAGACGCCGGATCGCAGCGCGATGGCCGATTCCCGCCACTCGGCAACGCCGTCGCCGCCCGCCCCTCGGGGACCGAGCCGAAGATCAAACTCTACCTGTTCGCCGTCGCCCCGCCGGGGCCGGCCGGTGAATTGACGGCCACGCGCCAGCGCCTCCAGGCCCGTCTCGACGCCCTCGAACGGGAGTTGCGCTCGGTGGCCGGCGTCTGACGGGCGGCCGGCCGGGGCGGCGTCACGATTCGTCCCCCGCGGATAAGGAATCTCCGGATCGCTCACCAGCGCTCCACTGGCAGCCAGGAGACCGTTTCCGATGCCCGTTTGCCGTCCCTCGCTTCCGCTCCTCGCCGCAGTGGCAGTAGCGCGGCGGCACGCGGCCGCCGAACGGCCAGGGAGGTGCCGACCGATGAGCCGAATCCCCGACCTCGCCGTCGCCATCCTCCTCGCCGGGTGTGCCACGGCGCTGTCAGCGGCGCCGCCGCGTCAGCCGAACATCGTCCTCATGCTCGCCGACGACCAGGGCTGGGACGGCCTGTCGGTGGCGATGGCGCCCGACATCGCCGGGTCGAAGAGCGAGCTGTTCCAGACACCGCGGCTCGAGGCCTTCGCCCGGCAGGGGATGCGCTTCACCGACGCCTACGCACCGGCGCCGGTCTGCTCGCCGTCGCGGATCAGCATCCAATGCGGGCGCACGCCGGCGGCGCTCCATTGGACCAAGGCCGCGCCGCCGGAGACGGGCCACAGGCTCGTCGAACCGCGCGACATCCGCGACATCCCCGCCGGCCGCGTGACGTTTGCCGAGCTGCTCCACGAGGCGGGCTACACCACCGCCCACTCCGGCAAGTGGCACATCGGCGGCGGCGGTCCGGGGGCCCACGGCTACGACGAGCACGACGGCGACATCGGCAACGAGCAGGCGTACAAGTTCACCGATCCCAACCCCGTCGACATCTTCGGGATGGCGGCGCGGGCCGAGGAGTTCATCAAGAAGGCCCGCGACGCGCGGAAGCCGTTCTACGTGCAGCTCTCCTGGAACGCGCTCCACGCGCCGGAAAACGCTCTCGAGGCGACGAAGCGGAAATACGCCGCTGCCGACGGTGCCGGGCGCCAGGTGGAGCGTGCGGCGATCACCGAGGATCTCGACACCGGCGTCGGCCGCGTGCTCGACGCGATCGACCGCCTCGGTCTCACCGGAACGCGCGGCGACACCGTCAAAGAGCTCGTCGGACGGCTCGAGGGCTACCTGGCCGCGGTCGATGCCCGGATGCCAAAAACCAACCCCGACTTCGATCCGGCAGCCCCTCCCCCGCCGCGCAAGCAGGGGGGGCGAGGAGGCCGCGGCGGCCAGGCGGCTCCCGGTGGCGGACCGGGAAAAGGAAACGCACCGGGAAAGAGCCAGCGAAAGGGACCGGAATGAAATCGATCGCGTCGGCAGTCGGTACCCTGGTCCTCGTCGGGGCGACGCTCGTCGCCGGGAGGGCCGGCGCCCATCCGGAGGGTCACGGCGACGATCCCGTCGCGAACCCGTTCGCCGCACGGCGCGCCGCCCGTGCGACCGCCACCCCGATCCGGCTCGTCGCCGCGCGGCGGGCGGTCGACCCCGACATCGCCGCCGCATTCGCGCCGTTCGTCGCCACCGGTGCCGTCGCCACGCGCCGCGACGACCGCTTCTTCTACGTCGAAAGCGACGGCGTGCCGGACCATCCGTTGATGGTCGGGATCCGTGCCTGGCAGCAGCAAGTGCCGCTCCCTCAGCCCTACACCGGCGACAACGCCTGGCCGATCCCGCTCCATCCCCGTCCGGCGAAGACCCCGGCGTCGACCCGCAACCGCTTCCTCCGCGGGGCGATCGCCGTCGCGGTCAACGGGATCCCGATCTTCAATCCACTCAACAACCGCGGCGAGGATTCCAAGGCGATCGGCGAGCTCGACGACTTCGGCGGCCATTGCGGCCGTGCCGACGACTACCACTACCACGTGGCGCCGGTGCACCTGGAGAAGGTCGTCGGCAAGGGCAAGCCGGTCGCCTGGGCGCTCGACGGCTATCCGGTGTACGGCCTGGTCGAGCCCGACGGTTCCCCGGTCAAGCCGCTCGACGCCTGCCACGGCCACGACGACCCGGTCATCGGCTACCACTACCATGCCGCCGACACCTACCCGTACCTCATCGGCGCGTTCCACGGCGAGGTGACCGAGCGTGACGGCCAGGTCGATCCGCAGCCCCGGGCGCGCGGCGTGCGCGAGGCGCTGCCGCCGCTCAAGGGGGCCGAGATCGTCGGTTTCGAATTCACGTCGTCGACGGCGCGGAAGCTGACGTACCAGGTCGGTGGTCGGCAGGGGACGGTCGAGTACGTGCTCGGCGCCGATGGTGCGGTGAGCTTTCGCTACACCGACCCGAACGGACGGGTGAAGACCGAGGACGCCCGTCCGCGCGGCCGGGGCCCCGGCCAGGGGCCACCGCGCGACGGCGACCGCCCGCCACCGCGCGGCCAGGATCCGCGCCGTGGCGGCGGCGAGGGACCGGGAGGACCGCCCCCGGGGCGTGGCGACCGGCCTCCTCCGCGCGACGCCCGACAACCGCCCCCGCCACCGCGGGCCGCGCGACTGACGCCGCGACGCTCGTCGTCAGCTCGCCGGCGGTCGGCGCCGACGGCCGGTTACCGGTCGAGTTCACCTGCGACGGGGCCAAGGTTTCGCCCCCCGTCCAGTGGTCCGAGGGTCCGACTGGCACCCGATCCTACGCCGTCACGCTCTGGCACGAAGCCCCCGACGGGCGCCCGCCGAACGTGATCCTGTTCCTGATGGACGACATGGGCTGGCGCGACGTCGGCTTCATGGGGAATCGGTTCGTCGCTTCCCCCCATCTCGACCGCCTCGCCGCCCGCGGCGTGGTGTTCACGCAGGCGTACGCCAGCGCTCCCAGTTGCGCGCCGACGCGCGCCTGCCTCCTGTCGGGGCAGTGGACGCCGCGCCACGGCGTGTACACCGTCGTCGACCCACGGCAGCCGCGCGGTTCGGCCTGGCACAAACTGCTCGCTGCCGACAGCAAGTCGGACATGCCGACGGAGGTGGTGACGATCCCCGAGGCGCTGGCAGGGGCCGGATACACCAGCCAGTTTCTCGGGATGTGGAACCTCGGCCGCGGCCGCCGCGGCCCGACGACGCCCGAGGGCCAGGGCTTCGGGCGGGTGGTGTTTCCGGAGACGATCGGCTTCGGCAAGGACGAATACCTCGACGACCAGGGACGGTTTCTCTCCGATCGGCTCGCCGACGAGGCGATCGCCTTCATCGAGACCAACCGCGCGCGTCCGTTTTTCGTCTCTTTCGCCGACCATGCCGTCCACGCGCCGCTGAACCCGCGCCCCGACACCCTGGCGGCGTGGCGCGACCGCGCCGCTCCGGCCGGCGAGCCGCGCCCTGATCCGGCGCTCGCCGCGACGGTCGCCGACGTCGATGCCGCCATCGGCCGTGTCCTCGCCGCGGTCGAACGGTTGAATCTCGCCGACGACACGGTGGTGATCTTCACCTCCGACAACGGCGGCACGCGTGAATACGTCGCGCCCTTGCGCGGTGGCAAGGGGCAACTCTACGAAGGCGGCATCCGCGTGCCGCTGGTGATCGCCAACCCGGGGATCCGCGGCGGCCGACGCGTCGCTGACCCCGTGTCGAGCATCGACATCTACCCGACCCTCCTCGACCTGGCCGGCAAAAGCCCACCGGCCGGCCACGGCCTCGACGGCCAGAGCCTCCGGCCGCTGCTCGCCGGCGGCACGCTCGTACCGCGCCGGCTGTTCTGGCACTTTCCCTGTTACGTCGGCGGTTCACCGCCGGCCAGCGCCATCCGCGACGGGGATCTCAAGCTCGTGGAGTTTTTCGAGGACGGTGGCCGCCGCGAGCTCTACGACCTCGCCGCCGACCCGGCGGAGAGCCGCGATCTGTCGGACCAGCGCCCGGACGACGCCGCCGCGCTGACCGAGGCGCTCCACGACTGGCAGCGCCGCACCGGGGCCTTCATCCCTGCCGAGGCCAACCCGGCCTACGACCCGTCGGCCCAGCGGGCCCGCGGCGGCCCCCAGGGAGACCAGCGCGGCGGTCGTGGGCCAGGGCAGGGACCGCGCCCCGGACAGGGTGGTCGTCGCGGCAGCCGAGGCCCTGCGCGGCCCCGGCGGCAATGCCGACCGTGAACGACGCCCACGCGACGCGGGAGACGGATGTGCTCGTTCGTTCAGTCAGCCCGCAACAGCTCCGCGACGGGGGTTTCGAGGAACGAGTCGACCGGCATGCCGTCGCCGCCGACCAGTAGCCGACGCCCCGGCCCGAAGGCGTCGTGGAATGCCGAGAGGCCTGGCAGGGCATCACGCCGCCGTCCGCTCCTCACTTCGATGGTCAGGAGTGTCCGGCCATCCGTCACGACGTAGTCGACCTCCCTGCCGCGGTCCCGCCAATAATGAACTTGGCAGAGTCCCGCTGCCTGGGCGTTGACGAGGTGGCTGCCGACCGCCGACTCCACGAGCCGGCCGCGGAAATCGGCATCGCCATGCATGTCCGCCGGACGAGCGTCGCTCACGGCGGACAGGAGAGCCGTGTTGAAGACCTGTAGCTTCGGGCTCGATCCGCGGCGACGGGCGGGATGAGTCGCGTACTTCTGCAACCCCGTCAGCATGCCCGCCCCCGACAACAGATCGAGGTAGTGGGCGAGCGTGACCGTGTTGCCGGCATCGTGCAGCTGACCGAGCATCTTCGTGTACGAGAGAATCTGTCCCGACGACCGGCAGCCGAGTTCGAAGAGCCTGCGCAGGAGCGCCGGCTTGTCGACCCGCGACATGAGCAGGATGTCACGCCCCACGGTCGTTTCGACGAGCGCGTCGAGCACGTAGCGTCGCCACCGCCCCAGATCGCCGACCAGCGCGGCTGCCCCGGGATAGCCGCCAAAGAACAGATAGTCTTCGAGCGTGAAGGCAAAAGCGGCCCGCATCTCGGCGAACGACCAATGCGGCAGTGGCACCGTCTCGAACCGTCCGGCGAGACTTTCGGAGAGGCCTCGTCGGATCAACAGGGGCGCCGAGCCCAGCAGCACGACCCTCAGGTCGATGCCACGGCGGGTATCCTCGTCCCAATGCCACTTGACGGTCTCCGACCATCCGGAGACCTTCTGCACCTCGTCGATCACGAGGGTGGCGGTGTTCGCATGCTCCCGAGCAAGCAGCCGCGCCCGCTCCCACTGGGCCGAGAGCCACGCGGTGTCGCGGAGCGTCGGTTCGTCTGCGGAGACGGTCAGGCTCGGCCGATCCACGTCAGCGACCGCCTGCTCCACCAGCGTTGTCTTCCCCACCTGCCGGGGGCCGGTGACGATCTGGAGAAAGCGGCGGGGCTCCCGCAGCCTGGCGGTCAAAACCGCGGCTTGCGGTCGGTGAAAACCGGGTTTCTGCGAATTACTCATTATGCTGAGTATTATTGCATGGATGCGCTGCCCGCGCACGACATCCACAGGCTGTGAGCCATGCCGAACGCGAGGCGGCAACGGAGCCGCCGGGTACCCGGCCACGGAGAGACTCCGCTCCGACCCCGGAAAAGTGCCGCTCCGAGGGGTACGCCAGCCGCTCCGGGAACGCCTGCTTGGGCCACGGAAGACTGAGCCCTGGGCTCACGTGCCGCTCACCATCTCGGAAACCTCTGCGGAACAGCCGTTGACGGGCCTTTTCTTCCGCCACCGACCGGCTCAGCGCCAGTCGACTTGCTTTCCCGGCCAGTCGAACGACTGTTTTTCGAACGCACGGAGCTTCGCATGGAACGGCTCCGGGTCTTCCCCGCTCCGCTCGACCAGCTTGACCGCTTCCCGCATCGCCTCGACCGCGCGGTCCCAATCGCCGGCATGGGCCCTCACGACCCCCAGGGTGTCGTACGCGTTGGCCTTTTCGCCAGCGCTGGCCGCGGTATCCACCGCCTTTTGAGCGAGCGTCAATCCATATTCGAGGTCGCCCCGGGTGGCATCGCCTTTCATGCCGAGCAGGTAGGCCAGCGTCACGATCGCGTCGTGGCTTGTGAACATTGTCGCGGTAGGGATCTCGCGCCCCTGTTGATCCAACTGGAAATTCGGGACCTCCAAACTCGGATCCTGCTCAAACAGTTTGACAAGTGGTCGAAGCGCCTCGATTCCCCTCTTCGCCGATCCCGGCGTGGTCATTTCGTTCTCAGCGGCCACATACGCACCGTGGTACTTCTTCGCCTCGGCCGATAACGACTCGGAAGCGGGGATACCACTACCACCCTTGTCGGACTTCGGCACGGACACGTCTGACGATCCCGAGCCCGACGATCCCGCACCCGAAGAAGACTCGGAGAGCGACGGCGTCGGCTCCGACGACGGCCTCCACAGGGCGACGGCCGCGGCCAGCGCCGCCGTCACCCCGGCCGCGCCGAGACCGGCGGCGAGCCATTTGCCCGCAGGGATCGCGGCCGGGCGCGGCGCCGCCGGATGGGCGACCGTGGCGGCGGCCGGCGCGGCGATCGGCGCCGTCTTCATGCCCGCGACGAGGCGCTCCGTCTTGTCGCCGCGGCCGGCGAGGCGGAGCGACTTGACGAACTCCTCGCAGCTTTGAAACCGCTTCTCGGGGTCGATCGCCGTCGCCATCCGCAGGATCTTGGCCTCGGCGGCCGACCAGCCCGAAAAGTCGAGCTCGCCGGTCGTCTTCGCCTTGCGGATCTCGGCGGCGATCGGTTGGCCGTTGGGCCCGTGGGGATAGGGGAGGCGGCCGGTGATCATCTGCATCGTCGTCACGGCCAGCGAGTATTGGTCGGTGGTCGCGACGGCATTGCCGTCGAGCAGTTCGGGGGCGGCCCAGGGGAGGCTGGCGAAGATCTCCTGGGTGTGGGAATCCTGGAACCGGGCCAGGCCGAGGTCGCAGATCTGGGCGATGTCGCCGACGAGGAGGATGTTTTGCGGCTTGATGTCGCAGTGCTGGATCGCCTGGCTGCCCGCTCCGGGGCGCTTGCGCGGATCGTTGAGAAAGTCGAGGCCACGGGCCGCCTCGAGCATCCATGCCAGCACTTGCTCGCGCGGCAGGCCAGCGGCGCCGGCCCGCTTCAGCCGCGCGTCGAGCGTCTCGTCGCCGAGCCCCATGACGGTGATCAGCTCGAGCGACCCGTGCGTCGCCGCCAGCGACACCGTCGGTGCCTTGGTGAGGGAGTGCTCGAACGCCTCCATCGCCTCCTCGGAGAGGATCCGCGCCTGGCGGTCCTTGAGCCACACCCCCTGGAGCAAGACGATGTGGGCGTGGCGGATGAGCTTGATCCGCTGCAGCGAGCGGTATTCCTTGAGGCCGGTGCTCGAGTCGAGGTTGGCGAGGACCTTGATCGCCACCTCGGTGCCTCCCGGTCCCCGCGCCTTCCAGACCTCGCCGAAGCCGCCGCGGCCGAGCAGCACGAGCAACCGGTAGCCCGGCAGGATCTCGTCGTTGGCCTCGTAGGGATGGGTCGGGTTCGGCCGGCCAGGGGGCAGGCTCGCGGGCCGCGCGGGAACGGGCCGGTCCTTCACGGTCACGAACGGATCTTCGCGCTGCGTCATGCCCGCAGCGGTATTTCCTGGCGGCGACGCGGCTCCCGACGGCATGACGGGCGTCGTCACGTCGGCGGCGGTGGCTGCGTCGGGGGATTGCCCCGTTGCGATCGCCGCCGAGACAGGTTGCGCCACGGTCCTGGCGGCCCCGGCGACCGTCGCTTCGTCGGCGGCGGTCCATGCGACCGACGCCGACGGCGCTCCTCCGGCCAGCTGCTGCGTCGGGGGAGACAGCGGCGTGGTCACGTCGGCACCGTCCGCGGCGCCGACGGCGGTGGACTCGACGGGAACCGTCGGTCCGCCGGCCGCCGCGGACGGGCTCCCGGGAGCAAGGCCCGAACGGTGCGGTGACCGCGAGGTGTGTTGCTGTGTCGGGTCATCCATGGCTATCGCCCCTCGCCGCATCGCCCGGGTTCTCGGCGGTTCACCGTGCTCCTCACCCGGTCGTTCCCCCGGGCAATGTAGCATCGCGTTCCAGCGGCCGTTGCGGTGGAAGGCATGAGCCGCTGCGCCCCCTACAATCGGGCATGGATGATTCCCCGCCCGACGCGCGCGAGACCACCCCGGCAGACACCGACGCCGACGCCGCGACGGGCGGATTCGGCGTGGCCGCGCTGAAGGTCCGCCAGTTCCCGCAGCGCCCCGGCGTGTACCTGTTCAAGGATGCCGCCGGGCGCGTGATCTACGTCGGCAAGGCGAAGAACCTCCGCGCTCGCGCCGGCAGCTACTTCCTCCGCGCCGCCGAGCTCGACCGGCGCACCGCCGACCTCGTCGCCGAGATCCGTGATGCCGACTACCTCGAGGCCGACAGCGAGGTCGACGCCCTGCTGCTCGAGAGCCGGCTCATCAAGGACGTCCAGCCGCGCTTCAACTCCGACCTCAAGGACGACAAGACCTTTCCCTACCTGCAGATCACCACCCACGAGGACTATCCACGCGTCGAGTTCACGCGCACCCCGCGGCGCAAGGGGGCCAAGCTGTACGGTCCGTTCACCAGCGCCGGGAGCCTGCGTGGAGCGATCGTCGTCCTCCAGCGGATCTTCAAGTTCCGCACCTGCACGCTCGACATCGACGCCGACGATCCGCAGTGGCGCTGGTTCCGCCCCTGCCTGCTGGCGTCGATCGGCCAGTGCACCGCACCGTGCAACCTGCGGATCTCGAAGGAGGAGTACCGGCGCGACATCCAGCGGCTGCGGACGTTCCTCGAGGGGGGCCGCGGCAAACTGCTCGAGGAGATGCAACGCGAGATGCTCGAGGCGTCGGGCAGGCTCGAGTTCGAGCGCGCCGCACGGCTCCGCGACGAGATCCGGCTCCTCGAGACGCTCGACGAGCGCGGCGATCTCGAGGACCACGTCCAACCGGAGGTGTTCCTCGTCGACCCGAAGAAGGGGCTCGCCGGCCTCGCCAAAGTCCTCGGCCTCGCCGCCCCGCCACGGATCATCGAGGGGGTCGACATCGCCCACCTCGCGGGCAACGAGACCGTGGCGAGCCTGGTGCAATTCATCGACGGCTTGCCGTTCAAACCGGGCTACAAGCGCTACCGGATCCGGACCGTCGACGGCATCGACGATTTCAAGAGCATCCACGAGGTGGTCGCGAGGCGCTTCTCGCGCCTCGTCCGCGAGGGGGCGTCGCTGCCCGACCTGTTCCTCGTCGACGGCGGGAAGGGGCAGTTGAGTGCGGCCCTCGACGCCCTGGAGTCGCTGGGGATCGAAGCCCCGTGCGTGATCTCGCTGGCCAAGCGCGAGGAGGAGATCTTCCTGCCGGGGAAGGGGGAGCCGCTGCGCCTCTCCCGCGACGCCTACTCCCTGCGGTTGCTCGAGTACGTCCGCGACGAGGCCCACCGCTTCGCCCAGCACTATCATCATTTCCTGCGCCGCCGGCGGACCCTCGGCGACGACGACTGACCGTCACGCCCCCCGCGCCCAAGCCCCATCCCGACGCCGGGAAACGGGTTGCGGCACGGGTGCCACGGTGGTTGGGAGGATGCGAGGCAACGCTGTACCCCCTTCCAGGAGTGGAGCGGCTGTGACGGCCGATCTATAAATCACCGAATCGGCCTCGTCGCGCGGCGGTACGGCCGCGGGGACAGACCGGTGAACAGCCGGGGGTTTTCCCTGGGGGGACAATCGATGGAAGCGCAGCGGGCGGCCCTGATGGGCCAGCATCCGGTCATCGATCGTCGGTCGATTCTCCAGGTCGGCTGCCTCGGAGGATTGGGTCTGTCGCTGGGCAACTTCTTCCGGCTCCAGGCCGCGCGGGCCGACGCCAAGGCGTTCAGCCACTTCGAGGGCACCGCGCGGAGCGTGATCCAGATCTGGCTACCGGGAGGCTGGGCCCAGCAGGAGACGTTCGACCCCAAGCCCCTCGCCCCGGTCGAATACCGGGGTGACATGAAGGCGATCGACACGGCGCTGGCCGGCGTGCAGTTCAACGAACTGCTCTCCAAGACCGGTGCGATCGCCGACCGGCTCACGGTCGTCCGCTCGATGACCCACGGCGAGGCGGCCCACGAGCGCGGCACCCACAACATGTTCACGGGCTACCGCCCGAGCCCGGCGCTCACGTTCCCGAGCCTCGGCAGCGTGGTGTCGCACGAGCTCGGGCCGCGTGCCGCCCTGCCCCCCTACGTCTGCATCCCGCGGGTCCCCGCGCCCGACGCCGGCGCCGGCTACCTCGGCAGCGGCTACGGTCCGTTCTCGATCGGCTCCGACCCGGCAGACGATTCGTTCAAGGTCCGCGATCTGGCGCTCCCCTCCGGCGTCGATGCCCCCCGGTTCGCCACCCGGCAGCGGCTCCGCGACGTCGTCGGCCGGCACTTCCAGCGGCTCGAGGAGTCGGCCGAGAACCTCGCGGCGATGGATGCCTTCTACCAACGGGCCTACGACCTTGTCAGTTCGGCGGACGCCCGGGCGGCGTTCGACATCGCCGCCGAGCCGGCCGCGATGCGCGACCGGTACGGCCGCAACCAGGCGGGACAGCGGATGCTGCTCGCCCGCCGGCTGGTCGAGGCCGGTGTCCGCTTCGTGACGCTGTCGTACGGCGGCTGGGACATGCACCAGAAGATCCGCGACAACATGACGCGCACGCTGCCCCCGTTCGATCAGGCGTTCGCCGCCCTGATCACCGACCTCGAGCAGCGCGGCCTCCTGGCATCGACGCTGGTGATGGTGTCGAGCGAATTCGGCCGGACCCCGAAGATCAACAACGACGCCGGCCGCGACCACTGGCCCAAGGTGTTCAGCGTCGTGCTGGCCGGCGGCGGGATCCGCGCCGGGCAGGTGTATGGCAGTTCCGACGCGATCGCCGCCGAGCCGGCCGACCGCGCCCTGTCGATCGAGGATCTGGCGACGACCGTCTACCACTGCCTGGGAATCGTCGCCGAGAAGGAACTGATGGCCCCCGGCAACCGTCCGATCGAGATCGTCGACGGCGGCAGCGTGCGCAAGGATCTCCTCGCCTGACCGGGTGCCGACCGTTTCCGCCATGCCGAGCCCCCGGCGCCGGAGGATGCAGGTGACGCTACCGATCGCCCCCCCGACCGCCCGGCCGGCGCCCCGGGTCGCCCGGATCGTCGCGATCGGGTTGATGGTGCTGACCGCGATCGTCACCGGAACGGGCGCCGCTGTGGCGGTGCCGACGATCGATCGGGTCGCCCCCGGCGGCGGCCGGCAGGGGAGCGCGACCGAGATCGTGCTCTCCGGGCGGTCGCTCGCCGACGTCCGCGAGCTGTTTTTCGAGAGCAGCGCGATCCGGGTGACCGAGGTCGCCAACCTCGACGGCAACCGCGTCCGGGCACGGATCGTGATCCCGTCCGACTGCCCGCTTGGCAACCACCGGTTCCGGCTGCGGACGGCCACGGGGCTGTCGGACCTGCGGCTGTTCCGCGTCGGCGCCCTGGAGCATGTCGCCGAACGCGAACCCAACGGTGATCCGGCGACGGCGCTGGCTCTCGCCCCCCCGGCCGCCGGCACGACGGTGACCGGCGTGATCACCACCGAGGATGTCGATCTCGTGCGCGTCAGCGCCCGCGCCGGCGAACGGATCGCCGCCGCAGTCGACGCGGTGCGCCTCGAGCAGGAGATGTTCGACCCCGCGCTCGAGATCGTCGCCGCCGACGGCACGGTGCTCGCCGAGCGGGACGACCACCCGCTCCTCGCCCAGGACGCGATGCTCGCGGCGATCGCCCCGGCCGACGGCGAGTATTTCATCCGTCTCCGGGAGAGTGCCTACGGGGGCAACGACGGCTGCGTCTACCTGCTCCACGTCGGCGCGTTCCCGGTGCCTGCCGTGGCCTGGCCGCCCGGGGGCACGGCCGGTTCGACCATCGATGTCGAGTGGCTCGGCGATCCCACCGGGCCGTTCACGGCGCGGGTCGAGGTGCCCACGCGCGGCGATGCCGCCGGGCTGGCGGAGGTCAGGCCGGTCCGTGACGGGATCCCCGGGCCGGTCGGGGTGCCACTCCGCGTCTCGTCGCTGCCTCTGGTCACCGAGGAGGAGGCCAACGACGAGCCGCAGCAGGCGACGCGCGCCAGCGCCCCCGCCAGTTGCGCCGGACGGCTGGGGTCGCCGGGTGACGTCGATTGGCTGCGGCTCGACGCGCCGGCGGGCAGCGTGTGGAACGTCCGTGCCTTCGGCCACCGGCTCGGCGCCCCGATCGACCTGGTCGTCGCCGCCCACCAGAACGACGCGAAGCGCACCCGGATCACCTCCAACGACGACGGCGACGGTCCCGACAGCCAGCTCCGCGTGACGACCCCCGCGGAGGGATCGTTCCTGCTCCGCATCTCCGACCACCAGCGGCGTGGCGGGCCCGACTTCGTGTGGTGGCTCGACGTCGAGCCGATCACGCCGGCGGTCGATCTCTCGGTGCCGCCAGGGCGAAACAACACCCAGGACCGTCTCGCCGGCAGCGTCCCGCGGGGCAACCGCACGGCGCTGGTCCTCAACGCGGCGCGGACCGAATACTCCGGAGCCGCCGAGGTGTTCTGCCGCGATCTGCCTGCGGGCGTGCAGGCGACGGTGCCGCCGCTGGCGGGCAACGCGGCGGGGACGTTCGTCGTGCTCGAGGCCAACGCCGACGCCAGCGAATCGACGGGGCTGTCGCGGCTCGACGTCGTCGCCACCGACGCAGCCGCCGGCATCGCTCCCGGCGCCGCGCTCGGCGGCCTGCGGCAGACCACCGCGATGGTCTTCGGCCTCCCCAACAACACCGTCTACCGCACCAGCTTGTCCGACCGGCTCCCGGTGGCGGTGGTCGGTCCGGCGCCGATCGGTATCGACGTCGAACCACCGGCGGTACCCCTGGTGCGCGGCGGCACGCTCGACCTCGTCGTCCACGTCGCCCGCGGCGCCGACGTCAAGGGGAAGGTCCGCCTCGGCTTCCCCTTCAAGCCGACGGGGATCGCCGCCCAGACCGACGTCGACGTCGCCGACGGTGCCGACACCGGCTCGTTCACCGTCAGCGCCAAGGCCGACGCCCCGCTCCGTGAGTGGGACGTCGTGGTGACGGGGTTGCTCCGCGGCCGTGATGCCCGCGACGACGGCGGCGCGCTGGTCTGCAGCCGCCCGGTCCGGCTCCAGGTCATCGAGCCGCTCGTCGAGATGACCGTCGCCAAGACGAGCGCCGAAATCGGCACGACGGCGCGGCTCGTCGGCACGCTCACCCGGCCGCCGCGGTTTGCGGGGAAGGCCCAGCTCACGGTCCGCGGCCTGCCGACGGGGGTCACCGCCGACGACGTCGAAGTGACCGCCGAGGCCACCGAAGTCGTCGTCCCGATCCGGATCGACGCCACGGCCACGCCCGGCAAACACGACACGATCCTCTTCGAGATCGCTGTTCCATTCGGCGAGCGCACGATCCTCCACCGCATGCCGCCGACGCAACTCCGCATCGATCGCCCCTTGCAGACCGCCGCCGTGCGGACCGCGAAAGACGCCCCATGAACCGCCCCACGCCCGTTCACCGCCGCACCCGATTGGTCGGCGCCGCGCTCGCAGCGGCGGTTCTCGCCGGACCGGCAATCGCGACCGACGGCGACGCCGTCGTCGGCCTCACCGCCTACCCGCCGACGGTGCGACTCGACTCGGCCCGCGATTCGCAACGCCTCGTCGTCGTCGAGACCCTGGCCGACGGCCGCACGCGCGACGTCACCGACCGGGCCGCGGCGACGATCGCCGACGGGCGCCTCGCCCTCCTCGCGCCGACCGCCGGTGGGATCGTCGTCACCCCCCGCGCCGACGGCACGGGGACGGTGCGGATCACCCATGGCGAGCGGAGTGTCGACGTGGCGCTGGAGGTGATCTCCGCGTCGTCTGATCCGCCGCTGTCGTTCCGCCTCGACGTGATGCCGGTGTTCGCGCGTGGCGGCTGCAACATGGGGAGCTGCCACGGTGCCGCCCGGGGCAAAGACGGGTTCCGGCTCAGCCTGTTCGGCTTCGATCCGGCCGGCGACTACCACCGGATCACACGGGAGCTGCCCGGCCGGCGGATCGACCTTGCCGAGCCGGAGGAAAGCCTGCTGGTCCGCAAGGCGGTCGGCACGGCGCCGCACACCGGCGGCAAACGCTTCGCCCCGGACAGCGCCCTGGCCGCGACGCTCGTGCGCTGGATCGCCGCCGGGGCCCCGGACGATCCGGCCGCGGTGCCGGCGCTGGTGGGGCTCGACCTCTACCCGCCGGCGGCGCTCCTCGAGGGCGCCGGAGCCGGGCAGCAGCTCGTCGCCGTCGCCCGGTTCGCCGACGGCACCGACCGCGACGTCACCGATCTGGTGTGGTACGGGTCGAACAACGACCGGACCGCGAAGGTCACCGTCGACGGCCGCGTCGCCAGCGGCGACCGTGGCGAGGCGTTCGTGATGGCGCGCTACGACTCGATCACGGTCGGTGTGCCGATGGTGGTGATCCCGACCGGGCTCGGACCGATCGTGCCGTCAGACCCCGGCGCGGGGCCGCGCGGCTGGATCGACGAACTGGTCGATACCAAGCTCGCCGCCCTGCGGATCGACGCCTCGCCGCTGTGCGACGACGCCACGTTCCTCCGCCGGGCGATGCTCGACACCGTCGGCCTCCTCCCGTCGACGACGGAGCGCGAGGCGTTTCTCGCCGACACCTCGGCCGACAAGCGGGCCCGCCTGGTGGAGCGGCTCCTCGACCGCCCCGAGTTCATCGATCTGTGGGCGATGAAGTGGGCCGACATCCTCCAGATCCGCTCGCAGAACAACGTCGTCAGTCCCAAGGGGGCCCTCCGCTACCACGAGTGGCTGCGGCGGCGGATCGCCGCCGGCCAGCCGATCGACGCGATGGTCCGCGACCTCGTCACCGCGTCGGGAGGGACGTTCGAAAATCCGCCGACCAACTACTTCCAGCTCGAGCGCAACACGCTCAAGCTGTCGGAGAACGTCGCCCAGGCGTTCCTCGGGATGCGGATCCAGTGCGCCCAGTGCCACAACCATCCGTTCGACCGCTGGACGATGGACGACTACTACGGCTTTGCGGCGTTCTTCGCGCAGATCGGCCGCAAGCGCGGCGCCGACCCGCGCGAGACGATCGTCTTCGACGCGGGCTCGGGAGACGTCAAGCATCCGGTGACCGGCAAGAACGTCGAGCCGAAGTTCCTCGGCGGCGAGGCGCCGCGCGTCGCCGACCGCGACCGGCGCGAGGCGCTGGCGGCATGGATCACTTCGGCCGACAACCCCTACTTCGCCCGCCACGTCGCCAACCTCGCCTGGAGCCACTGCTTTGGCCGTGGGATCGTCCACGAGCCCGACGACGCCCGGGTCAGCAATCCCCCCGCCAACGGACCGCTCCTCGACGAGCTGGGCCGCCGGTTCGCCGCCTCGGGCTGGGACTTCCGCGGGCTGATCCGCGACATCATGGCCTCGGACGCCTACCAGCGCGCCTGCGAACCGACGGCGTCGAATGCCGGCGACACCACCGATTTCTCCCATGCCGGCGTCCGCCGGATCCGCGCCGAGGTGCTCCTCGACGTGCTCGCGCAGGTCACGGAGACGCGCACCAAGTTCCCTGGCCAGGCCCCCGAGGGGCGTGCCGTGCAGGTCGCCGACGGGCGCACGACCAATTACTTCCTCACGACGTTCGGTCGGGCGACGCGCGAGGATGTCTGCACCTGCGCGGTGCGGATGGATCCGAGCCTGTCGCAGGCGCTCCATCTCCTCAACGGCGACGCCGCCCACGATCGGATCGCCCAGGGCAAGGTCGTGCCCCGGCTGCTCGCCGAGGGGATGACGCCGACGGCCGTGCTCGACGACCTGTTCCTGCGCTGCTACTGCCGGCTCCCCACCGAACGGGAGCGTCAGGAGACGATCGCACTGGTGCTGCAGTCACCCGACCCCCGCCAGGCGCTCGACGACGTCTTCTGGGCGCTGCTCAATTCCCCCGAATTCGTCTTCAACCACTGATGCCATCCCGCCCTGTCGTCCATGCGGCGGCCGCACTGCTCCTCGCCGGCACGGCCGGAGCGGGGATGGCCGCCGACCCGCCGGCCCCGACGTTCGAGCGCGACGTGGCGCCGATCTTCCGGGAGAAGTGCTGCAGCTGCCACAACCCCGATCGCAAGCGCGGCGGTCTCGACCTGTCGGGCTACGCGGCGACACTCGCCGGTGGCAGTTCCGGCGAGGTCGTCGCCCCGGGTGATGCCGACGCCTCGTACCTGTGGCAACTGGTCAGTCACGCGTCGGAACCGAAGATGCCGCCGGAGTCGGACCGGATCCCGGCCGACGCGCTCGACATCGTCCGGCGCTGGATCGCCGCCGGGGCGCCGGAACGCGACGGCTCGGCACCGGCACGGCCGCGCCCGGCGGGGATGACGGCGTTGGCGACCGTCGGCCTGCGCCCCGAGGGCCCGAAGGTGCTGCCACCGCGGCTCCCCAAAGAGCCGCTTTCCACGAGCAGCCGCCCCGGTTCGGTGACCGCTCTGGCAGTCTCCCCCCATGGAGCCGTCGCCGCGGTCGGCGGGCGCGGGCAGGTGCTGCTGTTCGACACCGACAGCCGCGCGCTGGCGGGTGTCCTGCCGTTTCCGGAGGGAATGGCGCGGACACTGCGCTTTTCCCGGTCGGGCCGACTGCTCGTCGTCGGCGGAGGCATCGCCGCCCAGAGCGGCAGGGTCGTGGTCTGGGATGTCGCCACCGCGGCACGCCTGTTCGAGGGGGGCAACGAATTCGACGAGGTCCTCGCCGCCGACATCTCCGCCGACCAACGCGTGATCGCGCTGGGAGGTCCGGCGAAAGTCGTGCGGCTGATCCGCACCGCCGACGGCGATGTCGAGGCGACGATCGACCGTCACACCGACTGGGTGATGGCGCTGGAGTTCTCCCCCGACGGCACGCTGCTCGCCACCGGCGACCGTGCCGGCAATCTGTTCGTCTGGGAGACCGCCGGGGCCCGCGAGCATGCCGTGCTCCGCGGTCATCGCGGGGCGGTCACCGCGGTCGCCTGGCGCCCCGACGGGGCGGCGCTGGCCAGCGCTTCGGCCGATGGCACGCTCAAGCTGTGGGATGCCCGATCGGGAAACCTCCTCAAGGGATGGGACGCGCACCCGGGGGGCGTCGAAGGGGTGGCGTGGACGGGCGACGGGCGCGTGGTGAGCACCGGTCACGACCGGCGCGTGAAGTCGTGGACCGTCGACGGGCGGGCTGAAAAAACCTACGAGGGGCTGTCCGACATCGGCCTGCGCGTCGCGGTGACCGACGACTCCCGCGCCGTCGTCGCCGCCGACTTCAACGGCCGGATCGTGTCGTTCGACGCCACCAGCGGCGCGGCGCTCGGGGAGCTCGACGCCAATCCGCCCGCGCTGGCGGAGCGGCTCGCGGTGGCGCGGGAGGCCGTCGGCAGCGCGGCGGCCACCGAGGCTGCCGCCCGCGCGGCCGCCGATGCCGCGACCGCGGCGCTCGAGGCAGCCACGGCGGCACTGCGCGATGCGGAGCGGACGGCCACCGCGGCACGCGAGGCGCTCGATGGTGCCGCCGCCGCCGCCACCGCCGCGCGGTCCGAGGAGGCCCGCTGGCAGGAGGAGATCGAGTTTGCCGCTCGCCGCGGGACGGACTCGCCGCTCGTGCCGCCCGCCGCCGAACCGGCCGCAGCTTCCCCACCGGCTCCCTGACGCCCCGTCGTGATAGGTCAGCGGCTGGCCATGTCACACGACACGCCGCCGGCGGCCGGCACGTAGCATGACCGGGCGTAATCCATCACCATCCGGTGGGAACTGAAGCGCCAGGCCAGCGAGGCGATCGAGTTCATCATCATCTTGATCCAGGCCCGCGGCAGGCCGTCGACGTCGCGGTCGTAGAACGTCGGGATCACCTCGGTCCGCAGCACCTCGAACAGCGCGTCGGCGTCGCGCCGGTCGGTGATCTCGTCGTGGGCGTGGGTCTCACCGCGCCCGATCGCGAACCCGTTGCGGCCGTCGTAGGCCTCGGCCCACCAGCCGTCGAGGATCGAGCAGTTGAGGCCGCTGTTGAGGACCACCTTCTGGCCGCTGGTGCCCGAGGCCTCGAGCGGCCGCCGCGGGTTGTTGAGCCAAACGTCGACACCCTGGATGAGGTGGCGGCAGACGTTGATGTCGTAATCCTCGACGAACACGATCCGCCCATGGGTTCGCGAATCGTGGCGGAGGTTGGCGATCCGGCGGATCAGGTTCTTCCCCGGCTCGTCGGCCGGATGGGCCTTGCCGGCGAAGATGATCTGCAGCGGCCGGTCGGGGTCGTTGATCAGCTCGATCAGCCGGTCGAGGTCGGAGAGCACGAGGTCGGCCCGCTTGTAGGTCGCGAACCGGCGTGCGAAGCCGATCGTGAGCACGTTGGGGTCGAGCGCCGTCCGCGCCTTCTCCACCGCCTCGTCGCACTCGCCGCGCCGCCGGCACTGCCGGGCGACCCGGCGGCGGACGAATTGGAGGAGGAGGTTCTTGAGCGCGTAGTGGGTCTCCCACAACTCACCCGGGTCGCAGTCGTGGATCCGCTGCCAGACATCCGGCTCACCCATCCGCCGGAACCAGTTGGCGGGAAACAGCCGGTCGTAGAGCTGGAGCATCTGCCAGCTCAGCCAGCTCGGCACGTGGACGCCGTTGGTGATGTGGCCGATCGGCACCTCTTCCTCGACCCGCAGCGGCCACAGCGGGGCCCACATCTTGCGGCTGACATGGCCGTGGAGGGCGCTGACGGCGTTGGCACGGCGCGAGAGCTTCAGCCCGAGGACCGTCATGCAGAACGGCTCGCCGTGGTTGTGCGGGTCGACCCGTCCCATCCCCATCAACTGCTCGTGGGAGATCCCCAAGGCGTCGCGCATCGGCCCGAGGTGCTCTTCGACGAGATTGCCGTCGAACCGGTCGTGGCCCGCCGGCACGGGTGTGTGGGTGGTGAACACCGTCTGCCGGGCCACCTGGCGGATCGCCTCGTCGAACGAATAGCCGTCGCGCTCGACGCGGCCGCGGACTGCCTCGAGCATCGCGAAGCAGGAATGACCCTCGTTAAGGTGGTAGACGCCGGGCACGATCCCCAAGGCCCGTACAGCGCGGACGCCACCGATGCCGAGGACGAGCTCCTGGCGGATGCGGACGCGGTTATCGCCACCGTACAGGCGGGCGGTGAGTTGCCGGTCCTCTGGTTTGTTGCCTTCGACGTTCGAATCGAGGAGGTACAGGTCGACACGGCCGACCGCGAGCTTCCAGACCTTGGCGTGGATCGGCCCGGAGCGGGTGTCGATCGTCACCTGGATCGGCTGCCCGTCGGCGCCGAGCGCCGGCTCGATCGGCAGATTGTCGACGCGGTTCTGCAGGTACTCCTCGTGCTGGTAACCGTCGATGTCGAGGTACTGCTTGAAATAGCCCTGGTCGTAGAACAGCCCGACGGCCAGCAGCGGGATGCCCAGGCCGCTGGCACTTTTGATGTGGTCACCCGACAGCACTCCGAGGCCGCCGGAGTAGATCGGGATCGACTCGTGGACGCCGAATTCGGCCGAAAAATAGACCACCGGCTTCGAACCGAGCACGCCGGCGTGGATCGTGCTCCAGGTGTTGCCGGCCGCGAGGTATTCCTTGAGTCGCCGGTACGCTTGGTTGATGCGGCTGTAGAGGACCAGCTCTGCCGCCCGCGATTCGAGCCGCTCCGGCGTGAATTCGGCCAGCAACGCGATCGGGTTGTGGTCGAGCTGGCGCCAGCGGACCGGGTCGATCTCCCGAAACATGTTGCCGACCTCGGGATGCCAGCTCCACCACAGGTTGCGGGCCAGGGCGAGGCATTTGTCGTACAGCCGCTCGGGAGACATCTCGTCGAGACGCGGCGGGGCGAGCGTGCCCGCAGCGGGTCGCGTGCCGCGATCCTCGTCGTCGGGATCGGCCGGGTACGCCGACGGAGGAAGGGGGCGCGGCGATTCGTCCTGGCTCATGGTTCGGCTCCGGGCGGGGTGTGGAGACGGCGGGTAACCGTGCCAGAAGGGCCGCAGTATAGTTGCGGGAGAGGTCCGCTTCGACCCCCGCGGACCGGGCCCGACAGCACGCCCGCGGCACGACACCAATTGACCACTGCCGGCGCCGACCACCGTCTCGTCGAAGCCCTCGCCGCACGCGCCGGACGGACCGCCGCGGTCGGGCCATGGGACAGCGGCAGCCTCGCCGCCCTGGCGACGGCGGGAACACTCGGGGAGTTCGTCCCGGTCGCGCACGGGGGTGCCGGCGCGGGTGAAGGCCGCCGGCTCGACCTCCTCGCCACCGTCGCCGAGCAGTGCCTGACGACGGCGCTGGTGCTGTCGCAGTGGGCCGCCGCCGTCCGTCTCGTCGAGGGCGCCGACGACGCGGTGCGCACCCGCGAGTTGCCGGCGCTCGCCCGCGGAGAGCGGTTCACGACGATCGGGATCTCCCAGCTCACGACCAGCCGTCGGCATCTCGGCCGGGCCGCGGTCCGGGCCAGCAGCGGCGTCGGCGGCTGGCGCCTCGACGGCGAGTGCCCATGGGTCAGTGGCGCCGACCGCGCTGACACGCTCGTCACCGGCGCCCTCGACGCCGACGGCGTGCCCCGGTTCTTTCTCGTCGACACCGCGGCCCCCGGGGTGCGGATCGACCCGCCAATGGAACTACTGGCGCTGTCAGGGAGCCGGACGACGACCGTCGGCCTGGCGGCGGTCAGCCCGTCGGCCGTGCTCGAGGCCCCGCCCGGCGGCCCGCGCGCCGGCGGCTTGGCGACGATCGCGCTGGCGCTGGGGACGGCACGGGCGGCGGTGGCGATGGTGGCGCGGGAGGCGGCCGACCGCGCCGAACTTTCCCCGATCGCCGCGGCGCTCGGCGCGGAGGCCACGGCAATCGGTGCCGAGCTCGCCCGCGCCGCCGAGACGGGGATCGGCCCGGAGGCCCGCGATGCCCTGCGAACCAGGGCCACCGGCCTGGCGCTGCGGGCGACGCAGGCGGCGCTGACGGCCGCCAAGGGAGCCGGATTCGTCGTCGGTCATCCCGCCGAACGCCTCGTCCGTGAGGCCTGTTTCTTCCTCGTGTGGAGTTGCCCTCCGGCGGTCGCCGGAAGCGTGCTGTGCACGCTCGCGGGTATTTCCGGACCCGCCTGACCCCCGGGCCCGACCGGCCGGCAACTGCCCTTGCCCGCAGCCGGCGGTTCCCGTGAAGATTCCCCGCCATTCCACCCGACCCAGCGGCCCCGGCAGGATGCCATGCCCGCGCCCCGCTCGATCGTCATCGTCAAGCTGTCGGCCATCGGCGACGTGATCCACGGGATCCCGGTCGCGGTGGCGCTGAAGCGGGCGTTTCCCCAGGCGACGATCGGCTGGGCCGTCGAGGGACGGGCGGCCGACGTCCTCGCCGGGCACCCGGCGGTCGACCACCTGTTCCGCCTGCCGCGGGGCTGGTCGCGGTCGCCTGGCGCCGTGTGGCGGCTGCGCCGCGACCTGCGTGCCTTCCGCCCCGACGTGACGATCGACCTCCAGGGGCTGCTCAAAAGCGCGCTGGCCGCGTGGCTGTCGGGAGCGCCGATGCGGATCGCGCCGGCGCCCCCCGAGGGACGGGAGCGCTCCTGGCTCCTGGCCACCCACCGCGTATCATCGTCCGCCACGCATGTCATCGAGCGCGCGTGCGACCTGCTCGCCCCGCTCGGCATCCGCGCCGCGGGCCAGACGTTCGACATGCCGCGCTGGCCGGTGAGCCAGCAACGGATCGAACGCTGGTTCACCGACGAAGGGCTGGCCGCCGCGCCGGTGCTCGTCAATCCCGGCGCCGGCTGGCCATCGAAGCTCTGGCCCGAGGAGCGGTTCGCGGCGGTCGCCCGCGGCCTCGCGGCGGGCCATGGCGTGCCGGTGGTCGTCACGTGGGCGGGCCCGGGGGAGCGGGCAGCCGCCGAACGGATCGTCGCCGCCGCTGGCGGCGCGGCCCGCCTCGCGCCGCCGACGACGCTCCAGGATCTCGGCGAGCTGTGCCGCCGGGCCCGGTTGATGATCTCGAGCGACACCGGCCCGCTGCACCTGGCGGCCGCCGTCGGCACGCCGTGCGTGGGCCTGTTCGGACCGGTCCCGGCGGCCCGCAACGGCCCCTACGGCGCCGGGCACGCGGTCGTCGAACCCCCCGCCGCATTGCGGCCGGCGTGGCCCGACCGCAAGACCGACAGCCGCTCGATGGCGGGAATCGACGCCGAGGCGGTGCTCGCCGCCGCCGGGGCGCTCGTAACGCGTGCGGCGGCGGCCTGACCGCCGGAAGCAGGGCTATACTGGCGGCATCGCCGGAGGAAACCCATGCCCCGCCCGCGCACCAATCCGTTCACGGTCCTGCTCGGCATCGTGGGGATCGCGTTCACGCTGACCGCGGCGAGCTACTGCGTGTCTGTGCTCCGGGGCGTGCGTCCGACAGCCCTCGCCTCGGCCCATTCGTTCGACGCCCTGATGAGCGGCCACGGCACGGCGATCCTCGCCGGCGAGTTGCTCCTCCTGGCGATCAGCACCGCGGGTTCGATCGCCGTCGACGAGTTGGGCCACCGGAAGACCCGCCGGCTGCTCCGTGAGGAGCGGCAGCGGCGGGGAGACGACTCCGGTGCGCCGGCAGCGGCCGGCACCGAATCAGCCGGAGCGGGCGGATCGTGAGCGGCGCGGCAGCCGAGATCGCCCGGCTCCGCGAGCAGATCCGCCACCACGACCGCTGCTACCACGTCGCCGCCCGGCCGGAGATCTCCGACCGCGACTACGACATCCTCGTCGCCCGCCTCCAGCGCCTCGAGGCCGAGCATCCGCAGCTCGTCACCGCCGACAGCCCGACCCAGCGAGTCGGTGGCGAGCCGGTGCCCGGGCTCGTCGCCGTCCGGCACCGGGCGCCGATGCTGTCGATCGACAACACATACGATGCCGCCGACCTGCTCGCCTGGGGAAAGCGCGTCGAGAAGCTGCTCGCCACCGACAACGCCGGACCCACCGACGTGACCTGGGTCCTGGAGCTGAAGATCGACGGGGTCGCCGTCGCCCTCCGCTACGACGCGGGCCTGCTCACCCGGGCGGCCACCCGCGGCAACGGCTCCGTCGGCGACGACATCACCCACAACGTCCGCACGATCCACGGGGTGCCGCTGCGCCTCGCCAGGGCCGATCCTCCGGAGTCGGTCGAGATCCGCGGCGAGGTCTACATGGCCAACTCCGACCTGGTGACGCTCAACCAGGCCCAGGCCGCACGTGGCGAGCAGCCCTACGCCAACACGCGGAACGTCGCCGCCGGGAGCATCCGCCTCCTCGACCCACGCGAGTGCGCCCGGCGGCCGCTCCGCTTCCTGTGCCACGGCGTCGGCGACGCCACCGGCCTCGGCGTCGACTGCCAGACCGGCCTCTTGGCCTGGGCCGTTGCCGGCGGACTGCCGGTGGCGCCGCAGACGCGCTCGTTCCGTTCGCTCGAGGCGCTCGTCGAGCATGGCACGGCGCTGATCGAGGAGCTGCACACGCTCGACTTCGAGGTCGACGGGTTCGTCGTCAAGGTCGACGACTTCGCGCAGCAGCGCCGCCTCGGCGCCACCGCCAAGAGCCCGCGCTGGGCGATCGCCTGGAAGTTCGAGAAGTTCGAGGCGACGACGACCCTGGCCGCGATCCGCGTCCAGGTCGGCCGCGGCGGCGCCGTCACGCCCGTCGCCGACCTCGAGCCGGTCGAGCTGGCGGGCACGATCGTGCGCCGTGCCAGCCTCCACAACGCCGACGAGGTGGCCCGCAAGGACGTCCGCGTCGGCGACGTGCTGGTCGTCGAGAAGGCGGGCAAGGTGATTCCCCACGTGGTCCGTGTCGAGAAGCACCTCCGCCGCGGCGATCCGCCCCCGTGGGTGCCGCCGAGCGAGTGCCCCGAATGCGGCACGGCGCTCGTCCGCGACCCCGACGGCGTGTTCATCCGCTGCCCCGACCTCGCCTGCCCGGCACGGGTCCGCGAGCGGCTGCGGTTCTTCGCCTCGCGCGGCGCGATGGACATCGAGGGGCTGGGGGACAAGCTCGTCGAGCAGCTCGTCGCCACCGGCCTGGTCCGCGACTGTGCCGACCTCTACGACCTCACCGTTGCACAACTCGAGCCGCTCGAGCGGATGGGGCGGAAGTCGGCCGAGAATCTGGTCGGGCAGATTGCCGCCAGCAAGGAGCGCGGCCTGGCACGGCTCCTCAACGCCGTCGGTATCCGCCACGTCGGCCCGCGCGTCGCCAGCCTGCTGGCCGCCCGGTTCGGCACGATCGCACGGCTCCAGGCGGCGGGCGCCGAGGAGCTGGCGGCGGTCGAGGAGATCGGCCCGGTGATCGCCGCCACGGTCCACGAGTGGATGACCGGTGACCACGGGCGAGAGACGATCGCGGCGCTGGCGGCCCATGGCGTGAAACTCGACGAACCGGCCGCGGGACGGCCGGCCGCGTCGGGCCCACTGGCGGGCAAGGTGCTGGTCGTCACCGGCAAGCTCGTGGGGCTGTCACGCGACGAAGCCGAGGCGGCGATCGAGCGGGCCGGTGGCCGGGCGACGGCGAGCGTCTCGAAGAAGACCGACTACCTCGTCGCCGGCGCCGATCCGGGCAGCAAGCTCGACAAGGCGCGGAAGCTCGGCGTCGCCGTGCTGTCGGAAGCCGAGTTCCTCGCCTTGCTCGGGCCGTCCCGGCCTCCGGCACATGCATGAGGGATGTCCGTCAACCGGCCCGGTCGCCGTCGACAGGCGCCGTGAGCAGCACAGTCACGGCGAACACCGCCATCGCCGCGCCCCACCACGGCTCGCCGACGACGAGCCCGACCACCGGCCAGCCCACGATTCCGATCCACCCGGTCAGCCGGCGCAGCGCCGGCACACAGACACCCGCCGCGAACACGGCCTCGAACAGCGTGATCCCGTGGGTGACGGCATCGGTCAGGTACTCCGATCGGCCGAAGGCTGTCTGGAACTGCACCGGCACAGCCGCGTTGATCGAAAGCAACCACGCCGCCGACCCACCCCACCAGACATCGGCCTTCAACTGGGCAAGCAGCGCGGCGCCGGCGATCACGGCAGCATGGACAAGCAGCAAAGACAGCGCGATCCGGTTGCGGATTCCCGGTTGGGCAGGTCCTGAACCCCGCGCGACGGCCAACTGCCTATCCACCGAAAGATCGTCCCCCGAGCGACCGACCACGAGGCACCACAGCAACACGGCCGTGCAGTCGTCGGCCGGGCCGGCGAGCATCGGCGCGCGGTGCAGGAGGCTGGCGAACCCGGCGGCTGCCAGCGGCGCCGCGAGCGGTGTCGCCAGACCGACCGTCAGGCAGACGAGCGCCGCGCCGATCGCCAGGTAGAGCCCGCGGACAACCACGGTCGACCGGGCCAGGTCGAGGATCGACACGCCCCACGGCGAGCGCCACTCTCGGACGGCCTCGACGGGGAGCAGTCCGTCGGGTCCGAACCAGGTGTTCAGGTCGGCTGACCAACTCCACCACAGCGCGAGCGCCACCGTACCGGCGAGGATCCTCACGATGGCCAGCGGCCGGGGCAAGGCGGGAGCGAACCAGCAGCGTTCCCAGGCCGCCGCGATCGCGCTGCCCGCGGACGGGAAGGCCATGTCAGCGAACCTTCCCTTCGAGCGGTGGTGCGGGGCGGAGGAGAGGCGCGAGTTCCTCGGGATCCGACGTACGGATCAGCTGGAGTCCGGCCGAACCACGCCGGAGGCGCACCGTACTGACCTTCTCCGGCGCCGATCGGGCGGCCGTCCCGCGCTCCGGGAACGGATCGCGGGACACCACGACCTCGAGATCGTCGGCGCCGACGCGGGAGAACAATCCCTCCGCCATGCCGGTCGCCAGCACCGAGGTGCCCGAGGGATCGGCGTCGTCGATCGCCACGGCCCGGGCGAGCCGGCGCCAGCGCGCGGCGCGCTGGCCAGTCATGCCGCTGGCCGGAAACTCGAGGGCAGGCGCGGCGGCTCCGCGGCCACTGACCAGGAGCCGATGGTCGGCGTCGTCGGGGAGCCCGCGGGTGAGACCGTAGTCGAACCCGAGGTCGAGCCACGGCGGAACCATCCATGGGGAGAAGAGTCGGCCGTGGAGAGCGCTCACCAGAGCCGAGGCGCCACTTGCCGAGTTGGCAGCGATCGACAGGAGCAGTCCGAGGAAGTAGGCCGCGAGCGCCAGCGTCACCGCCCCCCGGACCGCATCACTCGCAAGCGCGGCGCGGTGCTCGGCAGATGACGGCACGGCGTGCGGTGGCGCCCCCCGGCCCCGACACGCGTCCGGCCAACGTCGCCCCATCGCTCTCACGACCTCCGCCCGGGGTGCGGGCCGGGCCCCGACGGGGGACCGACCTTCCGACCGCCGTGCCCCACAATGCTTCCGCGTTGACAGTCGTGCAAGGAGCCGATAGTTTCGGTTGGTCCGTGAGGGGTCGCCGAGCCGATGCCGCAGCGCCAGGTGTTCCCGGTCGGCCGACCCTGTCTGGCCAGAGGGTGTCGGGGCACTGGGCAGGCGCGGGAATCCCGGCCGCCACCCGCGGCACCCGAACATGTCGGGGGATTAGCTCAATTGGGAGAGCGTCTGGCTGGCAGCCAGAAGGTCAGGGGTTCGAATCCCCTATCCTCCACTTCTCAACCTCGGCGTCTCGCATTTCGGCCGGTCAGCGTTGGTGACGGCGGCGACCAGCCCACCCGCTGGTCCTTCCGTCCGGCCGTGTCTCACCAGCGTGAGTCGCCGTGACCAGCGACGTCGTTGCGGACGGAGCGGTGGTCCGCCTTCCCGAAGGTGAACTGGCGTGGGTCGACGGCCGTTGGCTGCCGCGGTCCGAGTTCGCGATCCCGGCCGGGGACGCAGGGTTCGTGCTCGGCGCCACGGTGACAGAGCAGTGCCGGACCTTCGGCGGACACCTGTTCCTCCCCGTTGCCCACCGGGAACGCTTCGCCGCCTCCCTGGTCGCGGCGCGGATCGCCCCACCGCTTCCGGTCGCCATGGTCTTCGAAGCCGCCACGGTGCTCGCCCGTCACAATCATCGGCTGCTCCCCGCCGGCGATGATCTCGGCGTCGTCATCCTCGCGACTCCCGGTGATCTCCCCGCCCAGCACGGTGGCCGCCCCGGTCGGCCGCGGCTGGCGGTGCATTCGTTCCCGCTGGTGTTCCCCCTCTGGGCCCGGGCCTACCGCGGTGGCGTCGCCCTCCGCGCCGTCACCGTCACCCAGGTGCCGGCGACCTGCTGGCCGTTGGAGCTGAAGTGCCGCAGCCGGATGCACTACCACCTCGCCGACCGTGAAGCAGCCGATGCCGAAGCGGGCGCCCGGGCGCTGATCTGCCATGGCGACGGAAGGGTCAGCGAGACGAGCACGGCCAACGTCGCGATCGTCCGTGACGGCACCGTCACGACGCCGCCACCGGGCGACGCCCTCCCCGGGATCAGTCTCGCCCACACGCGCCGACTGGCCAGGCGCCTCGGCATCCCCTGGATCGAGCACAGCCTCGCGCTGGCCGACGTGCGTGGTGCCGACGAAATCCTGCTCACGAGCACGCCGTCGTGCCTGCTGCCGGCGACACGCTTTGACGGCATCGCGATCGGCGCGGGTGTCCCCGGGCCGGTGTTCACGCGGCTGATCGCCGCCTGGACCGACGACACAGGCGTCGACATCATCTCCCAGGCGGAGCACGCTGCCGCCCGGGCCGAGCGCTGATCCCTGCGAACCGCCGCCCCTGCCGACCATGCCCGACGACTCATTCACCGGCGACGAGGTCGTCGCGCCCGTCCGCTGGCGCGTCGTCCATACGACGATCTACGACTACGCCGCGCCGGTCTTGGTCTGCCACAACCAGATCCATCTGGCGCCGCGCGACACGCCCCGGCAGGCGATCGTCGCCCACCGCGTCGAGGTCGATCCGGCACCGGTACGGATCGCCGAGCATGTCGACGTGTTCGGGAACCGCGTCGGGTCGTTCGTCGTCGAGCAACCCCATGGTCGGCTGGCGGTGACAGCGACGACCGAGGTCGACGTCTGCGCCACTGCCGCTCCCGACGACGACGGCAGCCGCTGGGAGGACGTGGCGGCGCTGGCGGTCGGCCGCACCGGCCCCGAGGGACCGTCGCTGCGCGGCATGCGGCTCGATTCGCCGCTCGTCCGGCGACACGACGCGGTGACCGCGTGGGCGGCGGAGTCGTTTCCCCCGGGGCGTTCGTGGCGTGCCGGCCTCGAGGATCTCACCCGGCGGATCCACCGCGACTTCGCCTACGATCCGGGCGCGACGACCGTGAGCACCCCGGTCGAGCAGGTGTTCGCCCTGCGTCGCGGGGTCTGCCAGGATTTCGCCCACCTGCAGATCGCCTGCCTCCGCGCGCTGGGCCTGCCGACCCGGTACGTCAGCGGCTACATCGCCAGCGGCACCACCGCCGGCGGTGACGGCGCGGCACTCGTCGGCGCCGACGCGTCGCATGCCTGGCTGTCGTGCTGGGGCGGCCGGGCGGGCTGGGTGGACGTCGATCCCACCAACGACTGCCTCGTCGGCGGTCGCCACGTGACGGTCGCGTGGGGCCGTGATTACGGCGACGTCTGCCCGATCAAGGGGGTGTACGTCGGCGGCGGGCAGCACCGCCTGCAGGTCGCGGTCGACGTGCGGCGGGTATGACCGTCGATCGCCAGGAACCGGACATGCCCCGCACGACACGGCTGCTGGTGATCGCCGTGGTCGCGGCCGTCGCCGTGCCCGCGCTGCCGCTGCTGCTGCTCGGTGTTCGCCTCGACCGCGCCGTCGAGGAGTGGCTCGCCACCGATCCGCCGGCACTCGCACTGGCAGCCACCGAAGTCGCGGTCCTCGCCGCCGACATCCTCCTGCCGGTGCCTTCGAGCGTCGTCGCCACCCTCGCCGGTGCCGTACTCGGCGTGCCACTGGCGACCGCCTGCGGCTGGGCGGGGATGACGCTCGGGAGCGTCGCCGGCTGGGCCCTCGGGCGCCTCGTCGGAACCCGCGCCCTCGCCCGGCTCCCCGACGACGAGCGGGCGGCCCTCGTCGACCGGCAGTCGCGCCTCGGCCCCGGGCTCGTGCTGCTGACGCGACCGCTGCCCCTGCTGGCGGAGGCGACGGCCCTGCTCGGCGGTGCCACCGGGATGCGGTTCGCGGAGTTTCTCCCGGCAGCGGCCGCCGGCAATCTCGCCGTGGCCCTCGCCTGGTCGGTGGCGGGGGCCGTGGGGCGTCGCTGGGGAGGGGTCGAGACGGCGGCGATCGCGGCGCTGCTGCTGCCGGCCGCCGCGACCTGGTGGGCATGGCACCGCCGCGCGCCCGTGCGGTCAACGTGAGGCCAGTTTCGCCTCCGTCCGCGCGAACACCGCCTCGAACACGCGCCGCACGGCCGCGGTGAGGATATCCACCTCAACGCGCAGCGACGTCGCATCGGCGGCCCCGAGGAGGTGGGCGAGCCGGCGCTGCTCGGCGGGAGCGGCCGGGATTTCGTGGCGCGTCGTGGAACCGACCAACCACAGCCGCCCCGTGACCAGCCGGAGGCGCCGTTCCGCGGCGGCCAGCACGGAACATTCCCCGGCGTCGAGATGGCCGGCACGGTGCAGCGCCGGGAGCGCCTCGGCCGTCCGCGGCGTGCGCAGCGACGGATCGGCGCCGCCGTGCACGAGCTGCAACAGATGGACGACCGCCTCGATGTCGACGAGCCCTCCGGGACCGCGCTCGAGATTGGCCGGCGCCGCCCCCTCCTCGGCACGGTGCCGCACCCCCCGCAGCGCCGCGACGTCGGCGGCGCTCCAGGGATGACCGTAGCAGGCGGTGTCGATGATCGAGCGGACCCGCACGGCGGCCGCCTCCCCGCCGATCACCACCCGGGCCTTGAGCAGAGCCTGCCGCTCGGCCGGCGTCGCCGGCCCGTCGGGGGCGAGCGCCCGTTCCAGCTCGCCGAGCGACAGCGCCGCGGGGGCACCGCGCCCCGCGGGGCGCAGTTCGTAGAGCCGGCCGTGGGCGGTCGAGCGGTTGAACGATCGCGTCACGCGCTGCGCCAACTCGCCGAAGAAGTGGGCGTTGGTCGTGGTCTCCGTCGAGCGCCGGCCACGGCGCTGGGGAAACGAATGGCCATCGTGGTCGTAGAGAAACATGACGTCGACCGGACTGGCGTAGTTCATCTCGGCGCCGCCGAACTTTCCCAGACCGATCAGCACGACTTCGGCCCGCTGTCCCTCGCGTACGCCGCCGGTGACAAGCGGCTCCCCGAGCCGCTCCCCGAGCCGCTCCTCCTCGCGCGGCACGACGACGCGGAGGATCGCCTCCGGGATCGCCGCCAGCGCGGTGGTCACCGTCCCCACGTCGCCCCGGCCGAGGATGTCGCGGACGCCGATCTGCAACTGGCGCGAGACCTTGAAGGCATGGAGGATCGGCTCGGCATCGACGGCACCGCGGCACAGCGCGCGGAGCTCGGCCTCGAGAGGCGCCGGCCCGGAGGGCTCGTCGATCATCAGCCCGTCGAGCAATTCGTCGATCATCCCCGGATGGGCGACGAGGAGACCGGCGAGGTACGGGCTCGAGGCGCACAGCCGCACCGTCAGGTCGAGCGACGGTGGATGGACGCTGAACAGTTCCCACAACACCCCCTTGCCGCCGAGCGAATCGGCGACCGCCACCAGCGTGGCGAGCGTGGCGTCGGGATCGGGCGTCGCGGCGATCGTCGTGAGGAGGCGCGGAGCGCTGGCCGCGAGGAAATGGCGGCAGCGCGGGCTGGAGAGGAACGGCACGCGCTCCTCGGCGAGCGACTTCAGCGCCGCCCAAGCGCCGGCGACGTCGGCGAAGCCGTGGCCGGCGAGGAGGCGCTCCACCGTCTCGGCGGCAGGGTCGGGATCGAGGAGCAGATCGACCTCGGGGGCCGGCGCGCGGTCGTCGGGAAAGGCGTCGTCGAGGAGGTGATCGACGATCCGCCGGGTGAGCGTCATCGCCCCGGCGATGCTCTCGGTGAGCCTCCGCGCGCCGTCGGGCCCGGCCCCTTCACCGAGCCGGATCGCGAGCCGCTCACGCTCGCGGGGCGCGGCCGGAAGGCCGTGCGTCTGCCGGTCGTAGAGGATCTGGAGGCGGTGTTCGACGGTCCGCAGCAGCGTGTAGGTGCGCTCGAGGACCTCCCGCTCCTGGTCGGTGAGGACCGCGCATTCCGCCAGCCGGCGGATCGCCTCGAGCGTGTTCCCGGTCCGGACACGGGGAATGTCGCCGCCGGCGAGCAGCTGGAGGAACTGGATCGTGAACTCGATGTCGCGGATCCCGCCGCGGCCGTGCTTGACGTCGTCGATGGCAGCCGACTCGTGGGCGGCACGGGCCTCGATGCGGCGTTTGAGCGATTGGATCTCGCCGATCTCGGCGCGTGTCAGCCAGCGGCTGTAGATCCACGGCTGGAGCTGCCCCAGCAGCCGCGTGCCCAGCGCCCGGTCGCCGGCCACGCACCGCGCACGGACCCACGCCTGCCGCTCCCAGGTCCGCCCCTGGCGGTCGGCGTAGTGCAGCAGCGTCTCGCGCGACAGTGACAACGGCCCGGAGTTGCCATGGGGCCGCATCCCGAGATCGACGCGGTACCCGATCCCGGCATCGCTCGACTCGGCGAGGAGCCGCACCAAGTCTTGCGCGACGCGCGTGAAGAACTCCTGGTTGGTGCCGGGCCGCGCCCCTTCGACGCGGCCATCGGCCGAGTGCACGAGGACCAGGTCGATGTCGCTGGAATAGTTGAGCTCGGCGCCGCCGAGCTTGCCCAGCGCGATCACGGCCAGCGTCGCCCGTTCGCCGCCGGGCCCGCGCGGAACGCCGCGGATCGCCTCCTGCCGGCGCAGGGCGAGCGCCAGCGCGGCGTCGAGGATCGTCTCGGCGACCAGCGACAGCTGCCCCGTGACCGTCTCCAGTCGCTGCCCGACGACGATGTCGCCGTAGGCGACCCGCAGCAGTTCACGGCGGCGGAATCGACGCAGCGCACGGATCGCCAGGTCGGGATCGTCGACCGCCGCCAGCTCCCCCTCGAGCGCGGCGGCGAGCACATCCCGGCCGACGGGCCGGCCCCCCGCCACCCGGACCTCCTCCCACGACTCCGGGTCGCCGATCACGATTTCGGCGAGGTGGGCGCTGGCGGAGAAGATCGCCAGCAGGATCGCCAGCGCCCGCGGATCGCGCTGGAAGAGGGCCGCCGCCGCCAGCGGGCTGCGGACGGCGGCGAGGAACCGCTCGAGCGCGACGAGCACCCGCTCCGGGTCGCTCGTCCGCGGTAATTCCCCGGCCAGCGCCGTGAGCAGCGCGGCGAGGAGGTCGTCGGGCAACCCCACGGCGGCCAGCTCGCCGAGGTGCCGCCTCGCCGCCGTCGGATCGGGAAGCCCGGCGGCGGTTCCCCATGCCGTCGCCCGCTCCGATTCGCCGAGCAACCGCCGCAGATCGGCCCCGGTCACGACGAGGGGGGTGGAGACACCCGAGGATGCGGCCGAGCGGACCACGCGGTCACGTCCTCCGCTCCCCGACCACCGCCGGCGGACGGATCTGGTGGAGAACGGGGGCCGGTGGACAGGCTGCGCCCGCGGAGGCGGTGCTGCCAGCGGCCGCCCCCGCGTCGTCGGCGATCAGCCCGGCGAGCGACCATGGGCCGGCGGCGATGATGTCGACGTCCACCAAGCGGCCCACGAGGCGCAGCGGTGCGTCGAAGACGACGATCCGGTCGCAGCGCGTCCGCCCGGTGAGCTGTGCGATTGAATCGGGCGTGTCGCCGGCCCCGCCGCGCTTCCCGTCGCGGGCACTGAGCCCCTCGACGAGGACCTGCTGGCGGGTGCCGACGAACGGCTGGTTGCCGGCGCGGCTGGCCTCCGTCTGCGCATCGAGGAGGAGGCGGTGACGCTCCTTCTTGACCTCCTCGGGGACGTCGTCGGGCTGGCGCTGGAAGGCCTTCGTCCCGGGCCGCGGGCTGTACTTGAAGATGAAGCTGTTCTTGAAGCCGCACTCCTCCACGAGGGCGAGCGTGGCGGCGAACTCGGCGTCGGTCTCGCCGCAGAAGCCGACGATGAAGTCGCTCGTCACCGCCGCGTGGGGCAGCTCGGCCCGGACCATCGCGAACATCTCGCGGTATTCGCCGATCGTGTAGCCGCGCTTCATCCGCCCGAGCACGGCGTCGGAGCCGTGCTGCGCGGGGACGTGGAGGTAGGGGCAGACCTTGGGCAGGTCGCGAACCGCGGCGACGAGGTCGGCCGTCATGTCGCGCGGGTAGTTGGTGACGAAGCGGATCCGGTCGAGCCCGGCGACGCCGTCGAGGCGGGCCAGCAGGTCGGCGAGCCGCGTCGTGCCCGTGCCGTCGGTCCAGCGGTAGCTGTTGACCGTCTGCCCGATGAGGGTCACCTCGCGACACCCCTCGTCGACCAGCCGGCAAACCTCGGCGACGATCGTGTCGGGGGCCCGCGCCTGCTCCGGGCCGCGGACGTGGGGGACGACGCAGAACGCGCAGAATTTGTCGCACCCGGTCTGCGTGCGCACGAAGGCCTGGAAGGGATTGGGGCGCATCGACGGGTCGCGGTCGGGATCGTAGCTCTCGAAGCTGCGCGCGATCTCGTCACGGCTCCCCGCCGTCCGCCCCAGCGCCACCTCGACACGCGGTCCGCCGCCACTGCGGATCGCCTCGACGAGGAGCGGCACGCGGTGGAGCTGCCCCGGCCCGACGACGAGGTCCACCCACGGCGCCCGCGACCGGACCAGCGCCTGCTCCTTCTGGGCCATGCAGCCGAGGACACCGACCACGAGGCCAGGGCGCCGTTCCTTCTCGAGGCGGACGCGACCGAGCGCCGACCAGACCTTGTCCTCGGCATGCTGGCGGACGCTGCAGGTGTTGAAAAACACCGCATCGGCGTCGGCGACCTCCGGGGCGACGTCCCAGCCCTGGCGGCGCAGCGCCGCCACCACCAGCTCGCTGTCGAGCACGTTCATCTGGCAACCGACGGTGTCGATCCACAGCTTGGGCATGGCGGGATTTTACCAGCCCGGCCGGCGGAAGCCGCGGCCAGTTCGTCGCCGCGGCAGGCAGCGCCGCCCGGCGGGCGCTTGGTGCCAGCGGCCGTCAGCCGAGCACGGTCCCCGGCGCGAGGAGGTGACCGCGGAGGAAGTCCGCGGCGGGCATTGGCCGCCGCCCCTCGGGCACGAGCCTGAGGATCTCGACTGCGGTACCGTCCCCGCTGGCGACGACGAACCTGCCGGGGCCGGCGTCGAGGACCGTTCCGGGAGCCGCCGTCGCGGGCGCGGCAGCGGCGACGGCGACGTCGTCGAGCACCAGCCGCAGCGCCGGCTGGCCAGGGCGGCGCCACACCGTCGCCGCCCGTGGCCAGGGCTCGAGGGCCCGGCGCAGCCGTTCGATCGCCGCCGCGGGCTGCCGCCAATCGACGAGGCCGTCGGCCTTCGTCAGCCGTGGTGCCCGGGTCGCCAGGGCGGCGTCCTGCGGGGTGCCGACCGTGGCGGGATCGGCGCCCGCCTCGACCGCCGCCCGCAACCGTTCGATCGCCTCGAGCACCAGCGGCGCGCCGAGCCGCGCCAGCCGCGCCTCGAGCTCCGCGGCGGTCTCGGCGGCGCCGATCGGCGTCGTCGCGACCGCGAGCACGTGGCCGGCATCGAGCGCCGGCGTCATCGCGATCACGCTCGCCCCGGTGACGGCGTCCCCCGCGCGGATCGCCCACTGCACCGGAGCGGCGCCACGGTGGCGGGGGAGGAGCGAGCCGTGGAGGTTGAGACCCCCCAGTGGCGCCAGCCCGAGGATCGCCGCGGGGAGAATCTGGCCATAGTCACAGACCACGAGCAGAGCGGGGCGCAGCGCCGCCAGGTCGGCGGCCGCGGCCGGGTCGCCGATCCGTTCGGGGGCGAGGATCGCCAGCCCGGCGCGGAGGGCGGCTTCGCGGATCGGGTTGGGAGGGGGCCGGCGGCCTCCCGGCGCATGGCCGGGGCGGGTGACGACCGCGACGATCTCGTGCGTTGAACCGAGCAGCGCTTCGAGCAACGGCACCGCAAACGGGCCGGTGCCCATGACGACGATCCGCAGCGGCCGGCCGTCGTCCCGCGCCATCACGCCGACCCGGTGGCCGGGACGCAGCGAGCCGCCTCGAGGTGCGCCAACCGCTCGAGCATCGCCGCCGTCGTGGGCAACTCACCTCGCGACTGCCGGCCGTGGAACACCTCGCGGAACGAGTCGAGCATCCGCCGTGCCTCGAGGGCAGCCGCATCGGGGAGCCGATCGGTGAACAACCGCCCCTCGAGGTGGTCGTACTCGTGCTGGACGACGCGGGCGACGAGGCCGTCGAGATCCATCCGAAACGGCGCGCCGTCGAGCGACCAGGCCTCGACGCAGACGCGCTCCGGCCGGCGGACGTCCATCCGCAGCCCAGGCAGGCTGAGGCACCCCTCCTCCTGCACGGCGATACCGCGGGGGCGCGAGAGCACCGGGTTGACGAACACCAGCTCCTCGCCGGCGTCACGGCGCCCCTCGACGTTGACGACGAACAGCCGATAGGGGAGGGCGACCTGCGTGGCCGCCAGGCCGATCCCGTTGGCGGCGTACATGATCTCGAACATCTGTTCGACGGCGTCGCACAGTTCGTCGTCGATCTGCGCCAGTGCCCGGGCCGGCCGCGCCAGCGCGGGGTGGGGGTATTCGACGAGCTCCAGCCGCCCGATCGGCGGCGCGGCATCGGCAGCTGGCGGAGGCGAGTCGCTCGGCATGGGGTCGGTGGTCCGGGGTCAGGGTATCATTCGACATTCTACCTGTCCGGCACGGCGTGCGGCCCTGGCGATGACCCCACCGCTTCCTGGCCCTGATTCCGAAAGCGCGGCGCTGCGCGACCCGGCGGTGTGCGTGGCGACCTGCGGCGGCGTCGGGCTGGCGCGGGTCGCCGCCGGCACGTGGGGCGCGCTCGTCGGCGTCGTGCTGGCAGGCACCCTCGCCTGGGCCCGGCTTCCGTTTCCGGTCGAGGTCGCCCTGCTGGCGGCGCTCAACGCCGCGGCCGTTCCGATCTGCACGCGGGCGGCGCGACGGCTCGGCGGCAGCCCCGATCCGGGGGCGATCGTGCTCGACGAATGCGCCAGCCTGCCGCTCGGCCTGCTGGTGGTGCCGGCGGCGGACCGGACGCTGCCGGTCATCGCCCTGGCATTCGCGCTGCACCGCCTGTTCGACATCCTCAAGCCCTTTCCCTGTCGGCAGCTCGAGCGGCTCCCGGGGGGGCTGGGGATCATGGCCGACGACTGGGCCGCCACGGCGATGATGGCCATCGTCCTGTTCGTCGCACGGCCCTGGCTGGGGGCGTGATCGGGGAGACGGGTGGGATGATCCGCGTGCTGCTCGTCGACCACGGGTGCTGCGACCCACCGGCGACCCGAGTGCACGCGCTTCGCCGTGTGCTGGAAGCCGGCGGGGCGGTCACCGCCGCCTGCGGCCCGACGTCGGTCCCGGCCCTCGCCGCCTCCACGCCCGGCCTGTACGGCATCCACCTCCACGACATCGCCGCCGCCAACCGCAGCTTTCTCGCCGCGGTCCGCGACGGCAGCGCCGCGGCCCTGCTGGCCGCCACCGCCACGCTTCCGCCGCGCCTCCTCGGCCTGGTGCGCGAGACGGCGCGGCAGGCGCTGGCCGAGGCGGTCGACGGCCTGCACCCCGACGTGATCTTCATCCTCCACGCCGGGATCCTCGCCGACCTGGCGATCGAGACCGGCGTGCCGGTGGCGCTGCAGGTCGTCGCCGGCGACCTCGCGGCGGCGGCCCACGGCACGCGCGTCGACGAACTGGTGCGGGCGGCGCTGGCCAGCGCCGAGTGGGTCAACGCCGACCGGGATGCCGACGCCCCGGCGGGCATCCCCGCGGTTGACGTCGACCTCCTCACCGCGTGCCGCGCGGCGCTCGAGGCGCGGGTCCAACGCCGCTCCTGAGGCCCTCGGCGGTGTCAACCGCCGGTGGGGCGGATCTGACGCTCCCTCGTCCTTCCGCGACGACAGGCTGGATTCGAACCGGCAGCCTGCAAGGCACCGGGCCGGCCGGTCAGGATTCGGCCTCGATCGAAGCCTTCATCGAGCCCTTCGAGCGGGCGAGGAGACGGTCGGCGCCGAAGGCGTGGATCTGGTCGCGCTTCAGTTCGGCATGCTCGCGGGTCGTGGTGAGGACGATCACCCGGCCCTGGGTGTCGACCTCCTTGGCGAGCCGGAAACCGCGCTCCGGGGGGTGGCCGAACAGCGACTGGAGCATCGTGACCACGTAGTCGTAGGTGTGGTCGTCGTCGTTCCAGAGCACGACATGGTAGCGGGGCTGGCGCTTCGGCTTGTCGCGCCGCTCGGCTTCCGGAGGGGCCGGGGCCGGCGTCTCCTCGATCGCGGTCTCGGCGCTGGCGGCGGCGGGCATCGGCAGGAAGGGCTCCACCACGGGAACGGCGGGAAAACACCGCCCGAGCCGATAGTATACGCAGTTCCGTTCCCCCGCGATCGCACCGCCTCGCCCCGGAGACGTCCCCCGTGCTCGACCGCCGTTTCGTCGCCGACAACGTCGATCTCGTGGCCGCGAACTGCCGCGACCGCGGCTCGGCCGCCGACGTCTCCCGCTTCGCCGAGCTCGACCGCCTCCGTCGCCAGCTCCAGGCCGACGTCGACCGGCTCAACCAGGAGGCCGGCCAGGTGAGCCGCTCGATCGGCAAGGCGGCGGACGCGGCGGCACGTGACGCCCTCAAGGCCGAGGGGCGCCGGCTCCGCGAGGAGGCGGCGGCGATCGATACGCGGCTGACGGCGATCGTCGCCGAGGGAGACGAGATCCTCCGCGCGATCCCCAACCTCACCCATCCCGCCGCGCCGCGCGGCGGCGAAAGCGACGCCGTCGAGATCCGGCGCGGCTCGACACCGCTCCGTGAATTCGGCTTCGCGCCGCGCGACCACGTCGCCCTGGGGGCGAATCTCGGGCTGTTCGACTTCGAGGCCGGTGCCCGCGTCGCCGGCCACGGCTTCTACTTCCTCACCGGCGCCGGCGTGTTCCTCGAACTCGCGCTGCAAAAGTACGCCCTCGACCTGCTGGTCGCGGCCGGATTCACGCCGATGACCACCCCCGACCTGGCGCGCGACACGATCCTCGAGGGCACCGGCTTCATGCCGCGCGGCCCCGAGACGCAGATCTATTCGATCACCGATTCCGACCTGTCGCTGGTGGCGACCGCGGAGATCACGCTCGGCGGGGCGATGCACGAACGGATCTTCGATCCGGCCGAGCTCCCCCTGCTCCTCGCCGGCACGAGCCACTGCTTCCGCACCGAGGCCGGCGCTCACGGCCGCGCGACGCGCGGGCTGTACCGCGTGCACCAGTTCACCAAGGTGGAGATGTTCGCGTTCACGCTCCCGGAGCAGAGTGAGGAGATCCACGCGAAGCTCCTCGACCTGGAGTGCCGGCTGTTCGACGGTCTCGGGATCCCGTATCGCGTCATCGACACCGCCAGCGGCGACCTCGGCGGGCCGGCGTACCGGAAATTCGACCTTGAGGCCTGGATGCCCGGCCGTGGCACGGCCGGCGAGTGGGGGGAAGTGACGAGCACCTCCAACTGCGCCGACTACCAGTCGCGCCGGCTGGCGATCCGCTACCGGCCGACGGGGGGCAAGGGGACCGCCTTCGTCCACACCCTCAACGGCACCGCCGTGGCGATCAGCCGGGCGATCATCGCGATCCTCGAGAATCACCAGCAGGCCGACGGGTCGGTGACCGTGCCCGCCCCGCTCGCGCCGTGGGTCGGCACCGACCGGCTCCTGCCCCGCGCGACGTGAGGCGCCCGATGGTGACCGGACAGCACGCCCGGGGGACCGAGGCCGATTCGTTCGGGAGCGGTGGCGTCGTCGCCGTCGACGGCCTCGAGAAGCACTATGGCCCGGTCCGTGCGTTGGCGGGCGTGAGCCTCACCGTCGCCCGGGGGGAGATCTTCGGGCTCCTCGGCCAGAACGGCGCCGGAAAGACGACGCTGGTCAAGATCCTCCTCGGGATGGTCCTCCCCACCGCCGGGTCGGCGCGGCTCCTCGGCCGGCCGGTCGGGAGCGTGGCGGCGCGGCGCACCGTCGGCTACCTCCCCGAGGACCACCGCCTTCCCGAGTACCACACCGGGCCCTCCCTGCTCGACGTCTACGGCGGGCTCCAGGGACTGTCGGCTCCGGTTCGGCGCCAGCGCGGCGCCGAACTGCTCGCCAGCCTCGGCCTCGGCGGCCGCCAGCGCCTGCGGATCCGCGGCTATTCCAAGGGGATGAAGCAGCGGCTCGGCCTCGCCCAGGCCCTGCTCCACCGCCCCGCCGTGCTGTTCCTCGACGAGCCGACCGACGGCGTCGATCCGGTCGGGCGGCGGCAGATCCGCGAACTGCTGCTCGCCGAACGGGACCGCGGCGTGACGATCTTCATCAACAGCCATCTCCTCGGCGAGGTCGAGCAGCTCTGCGACCGCGTCGCGATCATGCGCAAGGGGAGGATCGTGCTCGCCGGAACCGTTCCGCAACTGGTCGGCCGCAAGCCAAGTTGGCTGGTGGAGTTCGACCGGCCGCCCCCGGACGGTCTGGTGGTCCCCGGGGCGCGGCTCGAAGCGGCCGACCAACCGGGTCGGTTCCGGCTGTCGGTCGGGGAGGATGCCGCGGGGGCCGCGGTTGTCGCCGAGGCGCGGCTCGATGCCTTCCTCGCCGCGGCCGCGGCCAGCGGCCTCGCCCTCCGCCACCTCGAGCAGGAGCGCGGCAGCCTCGAAGACGTCTACCTCGGGGCGGCCCAGGCCGACGCCCCGGCGCCGGCCGCCACACGGGGTGACGCATGAGCGGGGAGCTCACGGACGACGGCGCTCCGGCCCCGGGGATCGTGCGCAGCGCCCTGGCGATCCTCCGCGACTCGTGGCTCGAGTTCCGGGACGCACGCGTGCTGTGGCTGCTGGCGGCGGCGATCGCGATCCTGTTCGTGACCGCGCTTTCGGGCCGGGTCGAGCCGCGGCCGGCGGGGCGCACCTTCTTGGACCTGGCCGCCAAGACCCTCGGCGCCGACCTTGACGGATTCGACCTCGCCACGGAGACCGTCGGGGACGTCGTCGCCCGGCTCGACGGCTCGCTGGCGTGGGTCACCGCCGCCGAGCCGATCGGTGACGACGTGCCCGAATCGTCGTGGAAGGTGACACTGGCGCGGAACACGGTGCCGCTGGTCGGAAAGCCGGAGACCAGCGAAGCGGTCCGCGAGCGTTTCGGCACGATCCCCGACGGCCGGCTGTGGCAGGTCGCCGAGATCCGCGAGACGACCAACCGCATCACCTCCGCGCTCGGCGGTCAGACCTGGGAGTTGACGGTCACCCCCGGACCCGACCTGCGGATCCTCTGGCCCCACCGGTTCACGCTGTTCTTCGGCGGCATGGACATGACGCCCGAGCAGGGGGCGCCCCTGGGCCTCGAGGTGTTCATCCTCCAGAAGCTGCTCTGCACCGGGATCGGCAGCACGATCCTGCTCTTGGTGTGCGTGGTCGTCACCGCGCCGTTCGTACCGACGATGCTCCGCAAGGGGACGCTCGAATTGCTCCTCGTGCGCCCCGTGCCGCGGTGGCAGCTGATCGTGTTCAAATACGCCGCGGCGCTGGCGTTCGTCGCCGTGCTCCTGGGAGCGCTGATCCTCGCCACGTGGGTGGTGACGGTGGTCCTCGCCGACGTCCGCTCGCCGGGCGTGGTCCTCGCCCTGCCGAGCCTGCTGTTGTTCTTCGCGCTGCTCCTGGCCGTGAGCGTCTGCACCGGCGTGATCACACGGTCGGCGCCGGCGGCGATGCTGGTGACGGTCAGCTACTGGGCGGTCTTGTTCATCGTCGGCGTGATGCACCAGCAGTCGGTCGCCAGCCGCCTCCGCGAGGAGAACGTGGGCCGGCCGCGGCCGACCAGCATGGTCGAAACCCTCCGCGGCCGGAAGCCGTCCGTCGACAAGCCGCAGAGCCCCGGGTCGGCATTCCACAAAAGCACGGTCGGGCGGTTCGCCGACGCCGTCTATGCCGTGCTGCCGCACACCGAGGATCTCGACACGATGGTCGACCGCCAGCTGATGCGCGACTTCGCGATCGGGGGCCGGCTGAGGATGCTCGTCGAGAGCGGCGATTTCTCCTGGCGGTCGGGGATCGGGCTCACCCTCCTCCACACCGCCGCCTACCTGGCGCTCGCCTGCGTGATCTTCGCCCGCCGCGATCCGTAGCGGCAGCGCCAGCCGACGGACTGCTCGATCGGCGTGGTACCACGCAAGCGAACGAGTCGCCGGATCGCCGACGGTGTCAGCCGGGCTGCGGCGGCGAGCCCATCGGTCGTGTTCACCACGACAGCCGCCGAAGTAAAGGCTGGCACCGGCCTCGTCACAGCACGGCGATCGCAAACCCGAAGTGTCGAGTTTACTGGACACCCCACAGAGTGTCGACTAAACTCGACACCATGGACAAGGCGGCGCTCCTCTCGATCGCCGCCGACTGGAGCCATTGGGACTCACCGCCGAAGCCGACCGTTCCGCGGTCGATCGAATTGCCGCGCGAGTTGGTGCCGGGCGTCGCACTCGTCATCCAGGGGGTGCGCCGCTGCGGCAAGTCGACGCTGCTCGAGCAGTTGATGGAGCGCTACGGGCTCGACCGCTCGAAGTGCCTGTTCATCAACTTCGAGGATCCCCGACTCACGCAGACCCTCGACCACACGCTGCTCGACGGGCTCGTCGGGGCGTTCGAGGACGACCGTGGCCACGGCTGCACCTACCTCCTCGACGAGGTGCAGTGGGTCGAGGGGTGGCAGCGCTGGCTCCGCGCCCAGCTCGACCGAGCGCGGCACCGCCGGTTCGTCGTCACCGGCTCCAATGCCGGACTGCTGGCTGGCGAGATCGGTTCGTCGCTGACCGGCCGCCACCACACGGTCGAACTGTTTCCCTTCGACCTCGGCGAGTATCGCGCGGTGAAGCCCGGCGCGACGGTGGAAGATTATCTCGCTGCCGGGGGGTTTCCCGCCACGGTCTCGTCACCCGACCACGACCGGCTGCTCCATGGCTATTTCCACGACATCGTCGAGCGCGACATCCGCGAGCGCGTCGGGGCACGGTCGAGCATGCCGCTCAGGCGGCTGGTGCAGATGCTCTTCGAATCGGCCGGCGCGGAGACGAGCCTGCGCCGCCTGGCCGCCGCCCTCGGCATGTCCGTCGATACGACCGCGCTGTACGCGGACGCCACGGAGAACGCGTACCTCGCGCTGGGATGCCCGTACTTCGCCTGGTCGGAGAGGAAGCGGCTCGTGCGGAACAGGAAGTACTACCCTGTCGACACGGGTCTGCGGCGCGCGTCGATCACGACGGCCGGCCACGACCGTGGCAAGCAGCTCGAGTGCGCGGTGTTCCTGCTGTTGCGCCGCCGCTTCGGCGAAGTGTGGTACTGGCGCGGTGACGGCGAGATCGACTTCGTCGTCGAGCACCGGGGGATGCCGACGCCAGTGCAGGTGACCTGGGACACGGTCGGCGAGCGGGCGCGTCGCGCGGTGGACGAGTTTCAGGCCGCCCATCCGACCGCGGGGGAGGCGGTGTTCGTCACGGCCGAGTCGTTCGCGGCCGGGGTCCCGGAGCTTGCCGGACTCCGTCATTCGGACCGCTGACTCGCAGGAACGGATTTCGATCGTCGCTCGTCGAGCAAGCGAAGCAAGCCGTAGCCGCTCAGCCACGCGCAACGGTCGCGTTACGACTCACCGCCGCTCACTACTGCAGACCGAAGCGATCCCCGGCCGAGCCGCCGCCGAGTCCCCCCTTGAGCGGTTTGTTCGACTGCTTCACCGGCGGTGGGGGCGGTTCTTCCTCGACCTCCGGCTCGTCGGCGGCCGCTGCCGTAGCCGGCTGGGCCAGGGCCGCGAGCGCCTTGATCGACAGCGACAGGCGCTGCTCGTCGGGATCGACTGCCATCACCCGGCATTCGACCGTCTCCCCCTCCTTGACCACGTCGCCGACACTGCGGACATGCCGGTGGGCCAACTCGGAGACGTGCACCAAGCCCTCGATCCCCGGCGCGAGCCGCACGAACGCCCCGAACTGGGCGATCCGCGTCACGGCGCCGCGCACCGTGGACCCGATCGGAAACCGCTCCGCCGCCGTCTTCCAAGGGCTCTCGGCCGTCTCGCGGATCGAGAGGCCGATCTTGCCCGTCTGGGCGTCGATCTTCTTGACGACGACGCGGACCTTCTGGCCGGGCTGGAGGAAATCCTCCGGCTTCGCGACCCGGTCCCACGACATCTGGCTGACGTGGACCAGCCCGTCGACGCCGTCGCCGATGTCGACGAAGGCGCCGAAATCGCGGACGCTGCGCACGACTCCCTCGCGGACGTCACCGACCGCGAGGCTCTCGAGGAGTTTCGTCCGCGCGTCGGCGGCCTGCCGCTCGATCACCGCCCGGCGGGAAAGGACGAGGCGCCGGGCGGCGGGGACGATCTCGGTGACGAGCGACTCGAGTGTCTGGCCGACGAGCTCCTCGAGGTTTTCGATCCGCCAAGTGCTCACCAGGCTCGCCGGCATGAACCCCCGGAGCCCGGCGACGTCGCACTCCAGGCCTCCCTTGTTGGCGCCGGTGACGCGCGCGGCCACGACCATCCCCGCCTCGAGTTGCGACCAATCCTCGACGGCGACGGCACGGTTGGCGGGGGCGACGTCGTAGAGCCCGTCTTCCTCGTTGCGGCCGCCGACCGAGAGCTCGAGCACGGCCCCCACCTCGGGCACCGGTTCGATGCCGGCGAGCTTGAGCGCCCCCTGCCGCCGTCCGCCGAGGTCGAGAAACGCCGTGTCGGGACCGAAGCTGACGACCGTTCCAGAGACCCGTGTGCCCGGCTCGAGCGGCGCCTCGACCTTGTCGGCCGGAGCCTTGGCGAGGACGTCGTCGACCGCGATCCCCTCCATCGCGGCGGCGAAGTCGGCTTCGAGGTCGTCTTCGAGTGGCCCGCGGAGGCTCGGCGGTGCGACACGCTTCATGGGGCGCTGGATGTCGAACGCCGATGGCTCGCGCTGCGGGCGGCGCGGGCGCCCGCCTCCGGGGCGGGGCTCGCCGCGGCCGCCGGGAGCCGGTCCGCGGACGGCCGGTTCTCCAGCGCCGCCGGCCCCGACCTCACCCGCACCGGACGCCGGCGCATCAGGAACCGCCGGGCCGCCTTCGGCAAGGGGCGTCGCGGGGCCAGCCGCGGCCTCCACCGGCGCAGCGCCAGGGGCCGCATCGGTGGCCCGCGGTTGCGCCGGCGAGGTCACGAATTGATGCCGTGGCGGCAGCCGCGGGGGCGGCACGCCGCGACGCTGCGTCCCGATCGCGATCCGCCGTCGCGTTGCCGCAGCGTCGGCCGAATCGTCGCCTCCCGCCGGGGCGTCGCCGGCGGTGGGGGGCGTTGGCTCGTCGATCGGTCCACGGCCCACGTCCGCGGCGTCGTCGCTGGATCGTTCTGGAGAATCGCCGGTCATCGGCTCAACCTTCGGAGAACCTCCGCCACGCCGGACCTTTCGACGCCCCTGCTGGAGAGGCACCGCGCGGGGCAGGGGAAAAAACGTCTCGGCCGCGCGTCACCGGCGTCACACCACCACGGGGATCGGGGTCGCTGCCGGGGAAACCACCCAGAAAGGCCGCTGGGTGGATGGCCTGGCCTGGGGGCCGGCCTGCGGGCCGTCGCTGTCACAAGCTGTCAGTGCGGGAAACAGGACTTGAACCTGCACGGTATTACTACCACCAGGCCCTCAACCTGGCGCGTCTGCCAATTCCGCCATTCCCGCGAATTCAGATGCCGCTTGACTCCACCGATCGACCGCAGATCATTCAACGCGCTCGATCGACAACGCCGCGCTCTCGCCACCGGCAGTCACTGGCGCACCGATCCGGTGACCGATCGCTGCCGTCAACGAAACCAGCCCGAGGCTCCAGACAACGTCCCCGACCGGCTGCCAGCGAAAGAACGGCAAGGCGTTCACGAAGCACGCGCCAAGCCCCTGGATCGTATGCGGGTAATCGTTCGAAAGCCACCAGTATGCCACGTTGGTGACGACGAAGAACGTCACCGCACCGGCGAGGCCTCCCGCCACGATTCGCAGTGCTCGGCCGGATCGGACCCACGACCGCAGCGACACCGGGGCGGCACAGGCCGCGAACACGATCGTCGCCATCGCGAGGCTGCCATACCCCGGCTGGATGAGGTTGCCAAGCGCGAGACCGGCGACTGGGATGGTCGCCGCGAGGATCGCGCTGGGAAACACCGCACCGGCGACCAGCGCCACTGCCGTCAGCGGTGTGACGTTGTAGGCGGGCTGGAGCAAGCGTCCGACGACGATCAGACCGACCAGGCCCAACCACACCATCGCCAGCCGCGCCCAGCGCACCTGCGCGGGGAGTGACCGCTCGGAAAATGCCGCCAGGCCACGGCCCCACCGGTTCGGCCCGAAGACCGCGTTGCGTTCCGGTCGGGCAGCACCCCACGGGCCCCGCCCGGAGCCGATCGCAGCCTCCGACCGCTCGCCAGCCATGTGTCGCTCCGTCACCACCGTGTCGTCCCGTTCCGGCCGTCGTGTCCGCGTCGCGTCCAGGTCTGCCGCGCTCGCCCACCGCACGCCAGGGTCCGGAATTGGAGCCCCGTCCCGCGGGCCGGCGAGCGAACGGAAACCCGATACACTACAGGTTTTTGACTGGCAGGCAAGCAGCGTGGCCGACGGTTCGCGGTTTTCACGGGCCTTCCTCATGACCGACCGGCCGTCCCCCCAGCAGCGCGACGCGGACGGCGCCCAGGGTGCGGCCGACGACCCGGAGGCGTGGGTGTTCGAGACGCTGCGGGCCGACCGCGGTGCCGACGGCATCGTGACCGTCACGGTGCTCGTCCCGGGCCGGGCCCACAACGTCATCACGCAGTCGGTCCTCTTCGACCTCGAGGCGATCCTCGATCAACTCGACGCCGGACCGCCACCGACGGGGCTGATCATCGCCTCGGCGCGGCCGGGTTCGTTCGTCAGCGGAGCCGACATCGGCCGGCTCGAGGTGCTCGTCCAGGCCGCCAGCGCCGACATCGAGTGGCTCTGCGAGTCGGCGCGCACCCTGTTCGCCCGCCTCGCCAGCCGCCCATGGCCGAGCGTTGCGGCGATCGATGGCGCCTGCCTCGGCGGGGGGCTGGAACTCGCCCTGGCCTGTGACACCAGGGTGGCGACCGACGCCTCTCACACGGTGCTCGGGTTTCCCGAGGTCAAGCTCGGCCTCATGCCCGGCTGGGGTGGCACCGCATTGCTGCCGCGCCTCGTCGGACCGGGTGCTGCACTGGAGCTGATCGCCGCCGGGGAACCGATCGACGGCGCCGCCGCCGCCCGGCTCGGTCTGGTCGACGCCTGCGTGGCTCCGGAGCTCGCCCTCGCCACCGCCCGTCGCCTCGTCGAGCGGCTTCGTGACGACGCCGCGCTGACAGCCCGGCGGCGGCGGATGGCAGGGCGGGTCGTGCTCGCACCGGAGGAGCGCGATTTCCTCGCGGCCTCTTCGGCAGCGGTGATCAACGGCCGCACCGGCGGCCATTACCCGGCGCCTCCCGCGATCCTCGAGACGATCCTCGACGGACTCGACGTGTCGGCGGAGCACGCTGCCCGGCTCGAGGCCCGGGCGTTCGCCCGGCTCCTCGCCTCGCCGGTGACCGGCCATCTGGTCCGGGTCCAGCGCCTCGCCGAGCGCAACCGGCGTGATCCGGGGATCGACTGCCGCTCCTCCGCCACCCCGTCGCCATCCGCGACCGCCATCGCCGCGCCCGCCGTCGTCGGCGCCGGCATCATGGGATCAGGCATCACCGCGGCCCACCTCCGTGCCGGGTTCACGGTGACGCTGGTCGACATCGACGAGGAGGCATTGGCGCGGGCGGTGCCCGCGATCCTCGACGAGGCGGCCCGGGATCCGGCGAGCCACCATGCGACCGCGGATCGGACGGCCGTGGACGCGGGTCGGCTCCACCCGGCGACGCATCCGGCGGCTCTGGTCACCGCCGACCTCGTGATCGAGTCGGCCGTCGAGCGCACCGACGTCAAGCTCGGGCTGCTGCGGACGATCGAGGCGACGGTCGGCCCCGACGCGGTGATCGCCACCAACACGTCGACCAATCCGATCGGCCGTCTCGCTTCCGCGCTCGCCGCCCCGGGCCGGTTCTGCGGCCTCCACTTCTTCAATCCCGTCAGGCGGATGACGCTCGTCGAAGTGGTCCGCGGGCCGGCGACCACCGACGCCACCGTCGCCACCGCCGTGGCGCACGCGAAACGGCTGGGCAAGTGCCCGATCGTGGTTCGCGACAGCCCCGGGTTCCTCGTCAACCGGCTCCTCATGCCTTACCTCCACGAGGCGGTGGAGATCCTCCGCGAGGGAGTCGCTGCGGCGCGGATCGACGGCGTCGCGCGCCGCTTCGGGATGCCGCTGGGGCCGCTCGAGCTCTACGACCTGATCGGCCTCGACACGGCGCTGTACGCCGGCCTCGTCCTCGCCGACGCGTTCGGCGATCGGATCGCGGCATCGCCGGTCGTGCCCGTGCTGGTGCGTGCGGGGCGTTTGGGGCGGAAGAGCGGCGGCGGGTTCTACGAATACGCGCCGGAGCAGGCCCCGGTCGGCCGGCCCAGGCCGCCGATCGGCGACGCCACGGCATTGATCGCCCCGGTGATCGCCCCCTACCGGCTCCCCCCCCGCGGCGACGACGACGACACGATCACCGACCGGCTCCTCCTTCCCGTCGTGCTCGAGGCGACCCGGGTGCTCGACGAGGGGATCGTCCGCGACGCCGACGAGATCGACCTGGCGATGATCCACGCCCTCGGCTTTCCCCCGTTCCGAGGTGGACTGCTCGCCTGGGCCGACGACGTCGGCCCCACGGAGATCGTCCACCGGCTCGGCAGGCTTGCGGATCTCGGCCCGCGGATGGTGGCCACGCAACGTCTGCGGGCCGTGGCGGCCGATGGAGGTCGCTTCGTCGCATGACCCCTCCCGCCACGGCGCGAGACGACGAAACGCCCGTCATCGTCGGGTGCCGGCGCACGGCGATCGGCCTGGGTGATCCGGGCCGCGGGGTGTTCCGACGGGTGCGCGGCGACGAGTTGGCCGCGGCGGCGATCGCGGCGGCGGTGGCGGCTGCGGCCGTCGATCCGGCGACGATCGAGGACGTGATCCTCGGCTGCACGCAGCCGAGGGGCGAGCTGGGGGGCAACGTCGCCCGGAACGCCGCGCTCCTCGCCGGGCTGCCGTTCGGCGCCGCGGGGGCGACCGTCGACCGCGGCGGCGGCTCGGGACTCGAGGCCCTCGTCCGCAGCGCCCAGGCGATCCGCGTCGGAGCCGAACGCGTCGTCGTCGCCGGCGGGGTCGACCATCCCGGCCGTGGAGCGGCGGCCCACAGCGCCGACATCCATCCCCGGGCGCTGGCCGCGAGCAGCCGGGGGGTCCTCTCGCCGGGCCTGTGCGCGGAGCACCTCGCGATCCACGCGGGGATCGACCGCCGTCGGCAGGAGGCCTGGGCGCTCGAGAGCCACCGCCGCGCCGCCGCCGCCGACTGGAAAGACGAGATCGTCGCCGTCGGCGGGCACGACGAAGGCGGTCGGCCCGCGACCGTCGTCCGTGACGAGGCGATTCTGGCCGCCGAGCGCGTCGCCGACCTCGACCGGCTCGAGCCGCTGTTCCTACCCGGCGCCGGCACGATCACGGCCGCCACGGCGGCACCCCCGGGCGCCGGAGCGGCGGCGCTGGTGATCATGTCCCGTGGCGAGGCGCTTCGTCGGCGGCTGACACCGCTGGCGACCGTCGTGGCGACGGCGACGGTCGGCATCCCCCCGGCGGCAACGGCGCGGGGCGCCGTGCACGCCACCCGCAAGCTCCTCGGCAAGTCGGGGGTGCGCCCGGAGGACATCGACCACTTCGAGCTCGACGAGACGTTCGCCGCCGAGGTGATCAACGACGTCGCCGAGCTCGGCATCGACCCCGCCCGGGTCAATCCGTGCGGCGGGAGCCTCGCCCTCGGCAACCCACCCGGAGCAGCCGGGGCGCGGATGGCGACCACGCTGGTCCACGCGCTGGTCCGGTCAGGAGGCCGATGGGGTCTCGCGGCGACGTCGATCGGGCTCGGCCAGGGACTCGCCGTGCTCTTCGAGCAGGCCGGCTCCTGAAGGTCGCCACGCGGCCGGTCAACGCCTCAACCGCCGCTGGCGACCAGCGCCGGCCACCAACTGCACAGGTACCACGCCCGCGGCGTCGTCAACTCGGCGAACGACTGCCACGGCCCGCGTGCCGTCGGCGCGTCGATGCCGAGCAGCCCCTCGGCCAGTGACCTCGGGCGCTGGTAGCGCACGACGCGCGCGGTCCGTTCCGTGAGGCCCGCCAGTTCGACCGACCGGGCGATGGCGTCGTCGAGGAAACCGATCCGGTCGACGAGTCCTGCCTCGAGCGCCTGCCGCGCGGTGAACACCTGCCCGGTGGCGACCTGCTCGAGCGCGGCGCCGTCGAGCTTCGGCCGGCCCGCCCGCACGATCTCCTTGAACCGGGCAAACATGTCGTCGACGAGCGACTGGAGCACCTCGCGCTCGCGCGCCGCCAGGCCCGGGTCCCGGGCCTTCGTCGGGCTGAGCATCTCCTTGAGCGGGCCGCTGGTGACCGAGTCGTCGGCGACGTCGAAGCGCTCGAGGAGCCGCGACACGTCGAAATGCGGGATGATGACGCCGATCGACCCGGTGAGCGTGGCCGGCTCGGCAAAGATCACGTCGTCACGTCCGGCGTTGGCCATCGCCACGTAGTAGCCGCCGCTGGCGGCGATCCCCCCCATGCTGACGACGACCGGGAGGTCGCGGTCCGCGAGCAGGCGCCGGATCCGCTCGTAGATCTCGTCGCTGCCGCTCACGGTGCCCCCGGGGCTGTCGATCCGCAGCACGAGCGCCTTGACCGCCGGATCGCGGCGCACCTGCTCGAGTTGGGCGGTGGCGAACCCCTCGCCGAGGATTGCCCCGGCGACGTCGACGATCGCGATCTTGGAAGGGGCCGTCCGCGACAGCGAGTGCCAGGTTTCGCCGAGCGCCGCGTCGCGCTGGAAGTAGCGGGCGTTTGCCGCGGCACTGGCGAGGGCGACGGCCACGGCCACGGCGGCCACCACCCAGGCCACGCGCGCGCTCCGCAGGCCCCGGGGGCGCGCTTGTTCGAGGATCACCCGCGTCGGCGGCACCATCCGCTCGGAAGCGCCGCCCCCCTCTGTCGCCCGATCCATGGCCCGATCCCTCCTTCGAACCATCACCGGCCAGGTGGCGCGTTGCCAGGGTCGGGGCGCTCACGACCGCGGCCGACCCGGGCTCATGTTGCCACGATTCGCCGGCGCCCGCTACCTTGCCCCTGCCTGCCGTCGCGGGCGCGCCCGAAGCGGTGCGGGGCCGTCGCACCCCGGCGCCCGCCCCCATACCCGCCCCGGAGTCCGCCGTGATCGTCTGCGTCAGCACCGAGTGCTTCCCCGACCTCCCCCTGGCGGCTGCGATGGAGCGCCTTGCGGAGCTCGAGTACAGCGCGGTGGAGATCGACGTCCACGAATCGGGGGGGCACCTCCATCCCGTCGAGGTCGCCGCCCAGCCCGACGCCGCGGTCAAGGCCTGCAGCGACCTGCAGCGGCTCCGGCCGGTGGCGGTTTCGTTCGCCGCCGCCGAAACCCCGGCGACCGACGGGCTGTTTGCCGCCGCCTGCAAGCTCGCCAAGTCGCTCGGCGTCGTGACGATGGTCGTCGAGTCATCCGAGCTGGGAACGCCGTTCAATGGCGAGATCGAGCGGCTGCGGCGGATGGTGGCGATCGCCGCCACGCTCGACGCCGTCGTGGCAGTGAAGACCTCGGCGGGCCGCATGACCCAGGATGCCGAGACGACCGCGTCGCTGTGCCGCAACGTGCCGGGGCTCGGTGTCACCCTCGACCCGAGCCATTTCATCTTCGGGCACAAGAAGGCGGCGAGCTGGGAGCCGATCCTCAAATACGTCCGCCACGTCCACCTCCGTGACACCAAGCCCGACGTGCCCCAGGTCCGGATCGGCCAGGGGGGCGTCGAATACCTGCGCCTCGTCCGCCAGCTCGAGCGGGTCGGCTACGGGCGGGCCCTGTGCGCCCACATGCTCCCTCTCCCCGGCGTCGACCAGGGAGCCGAGCTGCGGAAGATGCGGCTCCTCCTCGAGAGCCTGCTGTAGGCGGCGCGCCGTCAGCCCGCGCCCCACTCGCCGCGGCGGCCGAAGCGCTCGCGGGCCGCCGCCGCGAACCGGCCCGAGGCCGCGGCCAACGCATCGAGGAGGGCGGCGGTGTCGCTGCCGGCCGCGCCGCGGGCCGCCGCGATCACCGTCCGGCACTCGTTGGCGTCCATGAACGTCGCCGCCTCGAGCACGAGCGCCGCTTCCTCGGGGGTGATGACGAGGAACCCGTGCTTGTCGGCGTGGATCAGGTCGCCGGGGTTGACGGTGCGCCCGAAGACCTCGACCGGGCAGCCCCAGCGGACCGGATGGACGTGGGCGTGGCCGACGCACAGCCGCCGGGCGAGCGCCTTGAAGCCGACGGCGGTCATCTCGTCGACGTCGCGGATCGCGCCGTCGCAGATCGTACCCACGCACCCGAGCGCGCGGTGGACCGAGGCGTTGACTTCTCCCCAGAACGAGCCCGTGACCCGGGGCTTTTCCAGGTCCTGGACGCAGACGATCTTCGGGCCCGGCACCGCGGCGACGGCGCGGCGGTAGGCATCCCAGGCACCGGGCGCGGCGGACTTGTGCGCCGGGTTTCCCGGTTCGATGACCAGCGTCACCGCGCGGCCCACCATCGGGCCCAGCGCCGGCATGAAATCGCGCGTCTCCTCCGGATTGAATCCGGCGGCGGCGGGATCGCGACGGGTGATCTGCTCCCAGCCGTTGTAGACCGTCGGCGTGTTCCAGCGCTGCAGCTGGAGCAACTCACCGAGCTCCGGGCCGGCGGGGTCGTTCACTGGAGCTTCGCCGCGGTGGATTCGACCCGGCTGGCCATTTCGGCGAACGCCTTGGCCTGGAAGTCGTCTCCCTGCTCGGCGTACATCGTCGACAGGTTGCCGTAGGCCACCGCCAGCGACTTCTCCTCGATCTGCCGCTGCTCGACCGCCCCCTCCATGAGCTTCACGCCCTGGCGGCTGAGGCGGACCGCTTCCTCGCGGCGGTCGGCGTTCCAGTAGGAGATCGCCATGCTCACCAGCGACTCACCGAGACGACCGGACGTGCCGTCGCGTCCGAAGGCGGCATTGGATTCCCACAGCGGCACGACCTTGTCGAACCACACGACCGCCGTGGCGTGATCCCCCTGCTGGATGCCGTGGAGGACACCGATCCGGAAGTAGATGTCGCCGAGGCTCCGCCGGTCGCGGTCGGTGAGCTCGCGCTGCTCGGCGCCGCGCTCCAGGTAGGCCGCGGTGAGCGTCGCATTGGCGAGCATGTCGGCCGCCTCGCCACGCTTCTGGGCGGCGGCGATGGCGTCGGCGAGCCCGTGGCCCGCCTCCCAGTCGATCTGGCGACGCCGCCAGGAATCCTCGAGCCCGGCCCCGAGGCGGTCGCGGGCGGCGAGGAGGCGCTTCACCCAGGGAAGTGGCTCGATCGCCTCCGCCGAGCCGGCGGCGGCCGCCAGCGCTCCGCGGCACAGCTGCAACTCGAGCATCGCCCGCTGCGGATCATCGGCGGGGACTTCGGCCACCATCGCGTCGGCCCGCTGGATCCATTTCGGGATCACGCGCGGCTTCTGCCGGTATTTGCCCCGGGAGATCGCGATCGCCATCCCCAGGTGGGCGTCGAGCAGGACCTCGCGGGCGGCGGTCTGCACCGACGGCGAGCGGTTGGTGAGCAGCGGCAACCCGGCCCGGATCGCCTGGTCGAAGTGCCCCACGGCCCGGGCGTAATCGGCGGTCGGCTCCTCGAGGGCGATGCGGCCGAGCATCCGCTCGGCCTGGGCCTTCACCAGCGGCGTCGCCGTCGCCTCGTCGCGGACCTCCTCGACCTTGGTGCGGGCGTCGACGAACCGCTCCAGCGCCACGAGGATGCTGGCGTGCTTGAGCCGAGTCCAGACGTCGACCGGATCGACCGCTTCGGTGGCGGCGGCGGTTTTCAGGGCCTGCTGCCAGCGCCCCTGCTCGGCCAGGAGCACCAACAGCAGCCGGTGCGCCCGGAGGTGGCGTGGGTCGAGTTCGATCGCGTAGGTGAGGTCGGCGAGGGCGTGGGCGGAGTGGGTTTCCATCTCCCCTTCGGCGCGGAGGACGAAGGCCTCGGGGTCGAGCGGCTCGAGCATCATCGCCAGGGCCGATCGGGTGCCCGGCTTGAGGCTGAAGACGATGCCCCGTTCGGGAAACACCTCGCCGATCGAGATCCCCTGTTCGTCGAGGATCGACACGGTGCGGAGGTCGCCGATCTCGAGCTTCTCGGCCAGCTCGTCGACGGCCAGCGGCTCGACGAGCTTGACGCGGATCGCGCTGCAGACGTCGCCATCGAACGTCATCTCCACGCGCTCGAACGGCTCCATCGCCCAGAACAATCCGTTGCTGCCGTCCTCCCGGGTGAACGCGGTACCGAGGCCGAACACCGCCTCGACCTCTCCACGGGTCGACGTGCCCGGCGTGATGCCCTGGAAGCTCGCCGGATCGATCGTCAGCGTCGGGACCTCGTCGGGGGTGGCCGCGACCGGCGTATCGAGCGAAGTCGGTGGGGTCGGCGGCAGGTCGCCGAGGGGGGCGGGGGCAGGGGGCTCGACGACCGCGCTGGTCACCCCTTCGGCGCCCTCTTCGGGGGGCAGCGGTGCGGCGCCGACGGCGACCGTGGCCGTCGAGCCGGTGTCTTCGCCGCTCGCGGCCAGCACGCTCCGGTCGGGTCCGAGCACGAACGTCTCGGCGCCGGCGGGCGCGGATCGCTGTGCGGCGCCGGGCTGGGCGCGGGCGGCCAGATCGCTCGCCAACTCACCCCACGCGCCGAGGAGCGATCCGCGCGTGTCGACCGGGGCGGCGAACCGGGAGCGGAGCAGCGACCGCCCCGGCTTGCCCTCGGCGGTCGAACGGGGTGTGGCGGCGATGCCGGGGGCGGTGCCGGCGGGCGCCTGGTCGGCCGCGGTCGGCCGGTCCTGTGGCGCCGGGGCGGCATTCTTCGCCGCCTCGGCAGGTGCCGGCGTGGCGGAGTCGCGGCCGGTGAGCCGATCCATCCACTTCGGGAGCCGCAGCAGGCCGCGCGGAGAAGCAGCGGCGTCGGGCCCCGCGGCAGGGCACGACGGACCGCACGGGGCCACTCCGAGGAGCAACGCGGAGAGGACGACGCCGGAAAGACGGGGGCACCGCAGCATGGCCACGTCGAGATCCTCCGAAGACAGCCTGGGGCGATCGCGGCGTCCCGCGGGCGGGAATGCCGCAGCGCCGGGGAACGTAGGCTTCCCCGCTCGCCGGGTCCAGATCATCCTGCGGTGGCGCGTGGCGCCGTCCCGGGCCGCCGTCGGCCGCGGCCTCCGCGCCGGTAGAATCGTTTCCGGTAGCTTTGCCCCGATGACCACGACACCCCAGTCCGCCGCGCCGATCGTCGTCGTCGGAGGGGGGCTGGCCGGGTTGGTGGCCGCCGAGACACTCGTCGCGAAGTCGCGCCGACGGGTCGTGATCATCGACCCCGCCGACCGCCCAGGCGGCGTGCTGCAGACCGTCCGGCGGGGCGAGTGGCTGGTGGAACGGGCCGCCGACTGCTTCCTCGCCGCGCGGCCCGAGGGGCTCGCGCTCGTCGAGCGGCTCGGGCTCACCGACCGTCTCCTGCCGGTGTCCCCATCGGCACGGCGCGCCATGATCTGGTGGGGCGGTCGGACGGTTCCCGTCCCGGCCGGCTTTCGCCTTCTCGCCCCAGGCGACCGGGAGGCGATCCGGACGACTCCCCTGCTGTCGGCCGCGGGGCGCGACCGGCTTCTCGCAGAGCCGACAGTGCCCTCCCGGGATCCGGCTGCCGGCGATGAATCGCTCGAGTCGTTCGCGGTGCGTCGGCTCGGCCGCGAGGCCTTCGAACGCCTCGTCCAGCCGCTCGTCGCGGGAATCTGGACGGCCGACCCGGCCCGGCTGAGCATGGCGGCGGCGTGTCCGGAGTTCGTGCGGATGGAGCGCGAGCATGGCAGCCTCACGGCGGGCGAGCGGGCCCGGCTGGAGGCCACGCGGCCCGGCGAAGGCCAGCCCGCCCCTGACGGGCCGGTCGCCGGCGCCCGTTACTCGCAGTTCGTGACCCTGGCCGAGGGGATGGAGTCGCTCCCGAAGGCGCTGTGGCGGCGCCTCGGTGACGCCGGCGTGGAATGGCGTCGCGCCGCGGTGGACGGGCTGGCATGGTCCGCCGCCGGGTACGTCCTGCGGACCGCCGGAGGCAGCCACGTCCAACCGGCGGCCGGTGTCGTCGTCGCCTGCCCCGCGCCGATCGCCGCGCCGATCCTCGGCGACGTCGCGCCGGCTCTGGCCGGCGAGCTCGCGGCCATCGAGCATGCGGGATCGGCTGTCGTCTGCCTGGGGTACGATCGCGCCGCGCTCGAACACCCCCTCACGGCCGCCGGCGTGGTCGTGCCGGCCGTCGCGGGCAGGGGTTGCCTGGCGATCAGCTTCGCCAGCGCGAAGTTCCCTGGTCGAGCGCCTGGAGACGGAGCGCTCGTGCGCGTGTTCCTCGGGGGAGCCCTCGATCCGGGTGTCGCCCTCCTGCCCGACGAGCTCCTCATCGCCCGGGCGGCGGCCGAAGCCGAGGCGATCCTCGGTGCGCGACGCCCCCCACGGCTCGTCGAGATTGCCCGCTGGCATGGCGCGATGCCGCAGTACCATCTCGGCCACGTCGACCGCGTCCGGCGGATCGGCGAACTGGCCGCCGCGTTGCCGGGAGTGGCACTGGCCGGCAACGCCTACGAGGGGGTGGGGATCCCACAGGTCATCGCGAGCGGCATCGCCGCCGCCGACGCCGTTGCCGGGGTCTGCGGGTGACCGACCGTCAGCCAGTGGTCGACCGTGGTCCCGGCATCACGCCGGAAACGGTCACTTCTTCTTCGCGGCGGCCGCGGCTGCCGGCTTGGCCGCTGCCTTGGCGGCGCCGGCCTTCGGGGCTGCGGCTCCCTCCGCCCCCTCCTCCTTCTTCGCCTTCTTCTTCTTCATCACCATCTTGTAGACCCGCACCTTGGGCAGGCCGAGGGGGCTCCGCCCCGCCTCGAAGCGGTCGAGTTCCTTGAGCTTGGTGATCCGCTCGGCGCGCGACAGCACGCCACGGGCCGACGTCGATCCTTTGCGGACGCGCAGGCTCTTGTCCATCGTCATGACTGGTTCCTTCGGTTGTCTCGGGTGCGGTCCGCGACGGAGGCTGCCAACCGCAACTCCACAGCGTAGAAACGACCTCCCCCGGTCGCAAGGGGCGTCCGTCACCGCTGCCGTCGCGGCCCCTTCCCCGGGGCCCGCGACGGCGGGCGGATGCTCACCCCTCGCCTGCGTCCAGGGCCGAGGCATCGATGGTGGCGATGCGCGCCAGGAAATCGTCGATCGTGGCGGTGCGCTTCGCCAGATCCGGTTCGACGCACGCCATGATCGCCTTGCCGAGCGCCGGTGGGATGTCGGGCCAGTGCTCGCGGATGTCCTGCGGCGTGGTGTCGTGCTGGAGGGCCGCCCGACCGGAGGTGCCCCGTGGCCAAGGCAACTCGAGCGTGCAGATCTCGTAGGCGGTGACGCCGAACGAAAACACGTCCAACCGGCGATCGGCCTGACGCCGGCGGACCACCTCCGGAGCCATGTAGTTGGGCGTCCCGATCCGATTCCCGGGCTGAAGGAACACCGGCTTGTCGGGCACCGTCAGGCCGAAGTCGAACAGCACGAGGCGGCCGTCGGTGCCGAGGATGAAGTTGCGCGGGCAGATGTCGCGGTGCACGAAGCCGGCCTTGTGCACGGTGGCCACCGCGGTCGCCGCCTGGCGGACGAGGTCCACGCGGCGTGCCGGGGGCAGCAGACGCTTGGTCGAGAGCAGGCCGTGGAGCAGTTGCCCGTCGAGGAACTCCTCGACCACGAAGGCGCTGCCGTCCTTGGTCGTTCCCCAGTCGATCGTGCGGACGATGTGGTGGCCGGTGATCCGGGAGCCGATCTCCCCCTCGGAAGGTTTTCCCAGGCCCTTGTAGCGCCCCTCGATCGGCCCCACCTTCTTCGGATCGAGGATCTTGAGGCCGAGGATCTCGCGGGTCTCCCGGTCGCGCACCTTGTAGAAACTGGACATCGTTCCCGAGATGCTGTGGTGCAGCGCCTCGTAGCGCCGCCAGACGTCGACCTTGCCGCGTCGTCGGCGATCGGCTGCCGCCCCGCCGGATGCGGCCGGTTTGGCCGGCGCCGCCGAGCCGCGTCCACCGAACCACGCGAACAGGCGACGAAGGTCCATGATGCTCGCGAGCAAGGGGATCGGGGGAAGGACGGCACCGGTCGGCCACCGCGACGGCATCCCACCGCCGCGGGCCGTCAGCCCTGCTTGAGGCGGGCGAGCTCTGCATGGGCGGCGGCCAATTCGGCCTCGAGCTTCGGCACCTCGGCCGGGTCGTCAGGCTGCTTCTTCGCGGCCGCCAGCAGCTGCTGCAGCTTGGCCACCTTGTGCTGGAGCACTTCCTGGCGCTTCTTGTCTTTCTTGTCCATGTGGCACCTCGGAGTCTCGTCGGGCCGCCGCCGCGGTGCTCCTCAGGGAGCGGGTGCGCTTGCCGGCGGGCTCTCACTGGTCGAAGCGTCCGGCGCCGTGGCAGGGGCGGCTTCCTCCGCCGGGGTATCGCCCGGCGGCGAACGGCCCTCCTCGGACCGGCGGAACGAGCCGCCCGGCCCTTCACCGATGCCCCCTGGCGGGCCGCCGCGGAACCGGGCCCCCTCGCCCCCGCCGTCGCTGAAGCCGCCACCGCCCCCTTCCATGCCGCCCTCGTCAGACGTCGAGACCGCCTGCCGCGGCGGGCCGGTGTGGAGCTGGCGCATCCACCCGGAGAGGAGAACGACGCCGAGGCCCACGATCAGGGCGACCGTCGACCATTTCCGCCGCGCGTCGCGGATCCACTGCGTTCCCGCACCGCGCCCCACCAGGCCGCTGGCGAGGAAGAACACGCCCATCGCGAGCAGGAACTTCACGCCGAACAGGGCGTGGTAGCGCGTCCGCTTGAGCCAGGCGCCCTGTTCCCATTCGATCGCGTCCCCTGTGAACACGAGGTAGTTGACCAGGCCGCTCACCAGGAGGGCCGCGATCGCACCGATCACCCACGGCAGCCAGCGCCGCCGGACCGCCTCGTGGATCCGCGCCCGGGTCCCGTCGTCCTCGGCTTCCAGTGCCGGGAGGAGGGCAACGTGGGCGAACGCCAAGCCCCCCATCGCGACGATCGCCGCGAGGATGTGCAGCCAGCGGAACGCCAACAGCGACATGTCGATCGAGCGCATGCAAGCCCCCGTGGAAAGGCATCGCGGGCACGGCGGACACCCGCACTCCCGGACACTCCGCGGAGGATATCCGATCGCCGGCCCGGGGTGTACCATCCCCCTGCGGCCGGCGGACGGGCGCTGCCGCGCGATGCCTGGGCCTTCGTCGCGTGCCGGTCCGTCCGCTCCCCTGGGGATGCCCGACCGTGGATGCCGATCCCGAGATGATCCTGCCCGGGCAGTCCCCCCACGACCGCTTCATGGCGCTGGCGCTCGACGAGGCCCGCCGTGCCGCCGACGAGGACGAAGTTCCGGTCGGCGCCGTGGTCGTGGCCGGCGGGCGCGTGATCGCAAGCGCGCACAACCAGCGCGAGCAGCTCGCCGACCCGACGGCCCACGCGGAGATGATCGCGCTGACGCAGGCCGCCGCGGCGCTGGGCACGTGGCGGCTCGAGGGCTGCACGCTGTACGTGACACTCGAACCGTGCCCGATGTGCGCTGGCGCCATCCTCCAGGCGCGGGTGCCCGAGGTCGTCTGGGGCGCGGCCGACCCCAAGGCCGGGGCCGTCGCCTCGCTGTACCGGCTGTTCGAGGATCCCCGGCTCAACCACCGGGTCACCCACACCGGCCTGGTGATGGCCGACGCCTGCAGCGCGATCCTGTCGGCGTTCTTCCGCGGCAAGCGTGGCCCACGCGGCTGAGCGGAGCCGGTCAGGTCCGCTGGCCGATCGGCACGAAATCGCGGAGCGTCTCGCCGGTGTACACCTGTCGCGGCCGGCAGATCTTCTTCGTCGGCGAGCGATGCATCTCCATCCAGTGGGCGATCCACCCCGGCAGCCGCCCCATCGCGAACAGCACCGTGAACATCTGCACGGGGATGCCCATCGCCCGGTAGATCACGCCGGAGTAGAAGTCGACGTTGGGATAGAGCTTCCGCTCGATGAAATAGTCGTCGGCGAGAGCCACTTCCTCGAGCTGCTGGGCGATGTCGAAGATCGGGTCGTGGCGGGCGATCTTGGCGAGCAACCGGTCGCAGATCGACTTGATGAGGCGGGCACGCGGATCGTAGTTCTTGTAGACGCGGTGGCCGAACCCCATGAGGCGGAAGCCGGAGTCCTTCTTCTTGGCGAGATCGACGCATTTCTTCACGTCGCCTCCCTCGGCCACGATCCGTTCGAGCATCTCGACGCACGCCTGGTTGGCACCGCCGTGGAGCGGCCCCCACAGCGCACAGATCCCCGCCGAGATGCTCGCGAACAGGTTGGCGTCGCTCGACCCGACCATCCGGACCGTCGACGTCGAGCAGTTTTGCTCGTGGTCGGCGTGCACGATCAGGAGCGTGTCGAGGGCGTCGGCGAAGTCGGGGTCGACGTGGTACTCCTCGCACGGCACCGCGAACATCATCTGGAGGAAGTTCTCGCAGTAGCTGAGATCGTTGCGCGGGTAGATGAGGGGCTGGCCGATCGATTTCTTGTGGGCGTAGGCCGCGATCGTCGGCAGCTTGGCGAGCAGCCGGTGGACGCTGATCTCGACCTGCCGCGGGTCATGGACGTCGAGCGAGTCCTGGTAGAAGGTCGACAGCGCTCCGACGACGCTGCCGAGCGTGGCCATCGGGTGGGCATCCCGGGGAAAGCCCCCGTAGAAGCTCCGCATGTCCTCGTGGATCATCGTGTGGTGCGACAGCGACCGGCGGAACTGCTCGAGCTCGTCCGCCGTGGGCAGCTTGCCGTAGATCAGCAGGTAGCTGACCTCGACGAAGTCGCACTTCTCGGCGAGGGCCTCGATCGGGTACCCGCGGTAGCGGAGGATCCCCCGCTCGCCGTCGAGGAACGTGATCGCACTGACCGTCGAGCCGGTGTTGACGTAGCCCTCGTCGAGGGTGATCGCCCCGGTCTGGGCGCGGAGCTTGGCGATGTCGAGCGCCTGCTCCCCCTCGGTTCCGACGACGACGGGAAGGTCGAGCGCCCGGCCGCCCATCTCGAGACGGGCCACCCCCGCGGACCGGGTGCCCGGCCAGGGAGTCGAGGGCCCGGGCGCGGATTTGGGCGTGGACACGGTCATCGTGGGGAAACTCCCGAGGGGCCCCACGGTGACGGCCGACGGCCCCGCAGCAGCCTGGCGGAGTCTAGCCCGCGCCCGGGGCATGGGCAATCGACGACGGCCGGCAGCCCGGTCTGCGCTGCCGGTGCCCGCGGCGCTCTGTCGGTCAGCGTTGCAACGCCGTCGGCGACCGGGCGGCGGAGCCTTCGCCCCCCTCGTCCGTATCGAAGATCGTCCACACCGGCGTCCGCTCGCGGACCTTCGCCAGGTAGTCGGCCACTTCCCGGCCGCGGCGCTCGGAGATCAGGCGATCCCGGATCTCGACCTGGGCGTCGATGAACGGCGTCCGGCCCGCCTCGGCGCGCTCGACGACGCGCACGATGTGCAGGCCCGAGTCATCCTCGATGATCGTGCTCAGTTGCCCGACGGGGAGGGTGAAGATCGCCTCGTCGAGAGCCTTCGACACGAGGCTGCCGCGCGTCGTCCAGTCGCTCCGCCCCCCGTCGCGGGCCAGCGGCCCCTCCGAGCCGGCCCGGGCGACCTCGGCGAACGAACGCCCCTCGAGGATGTCGTTGCCCATCTTTGCCAGCCGGTTCCAGGCCTCCTCGCGCGAGCGCCCGCGGCCGACGCGGACAGTGCACTGCTCGTAGCGGGCGCGGGCGGGAAAGTCGTACTCGGCGAGATGATCGTGGTACCAGGCGATCATCTCGGCATGGGGCACGTCCTCGTCGGCCTGGACGCGCTGCTGCATCCACTGCTGTGCCAAGGCGCGTTCGAAGAACGTCTTGCGGATCCGGTCGAGCGACAGGCTGCGGCGGCGCAGCTGCTGCTCGTATTCCTGAACGGTCGCCACGCCGGCGTCGCGGACCAGCTTCGGCAGCTGCTGCTCGTCGAACGCTTCATTGACCTTCGCCTCGATCTCCGGGAGGCGGTCCTCGGGGATCGTGCGGAGGGCATCGACGTAGATCAGCAACGACTCGACGTGCTGGGGGAGCACCTGGCGGCAGATCTGGAGCTTGAGTTGGCGGATCTGCTCCGGCTTGAGGCCGGGCGAGACTTTCTCCAGCCACGCCATCGCGCTGGGGGTCAGCAGATCGGCTTCGAGCACGACCTCCGTCCCGACGCGGGCGACGACCTGGGCGACGTCGATCGATTCCTCGACCATCGCGGCGCTCGAGCGGTATCCGGCCGGGATGACCCCCTCGTCGGCGCTGGGATCGGCCTGCCCCGTGGCGGTGGAGGCAGCGGCGACCAACGGGCTGCCGGGGCGCTCGCGGATGCTCGACAGGACGTGCCGGTCGCCGGCCGGCGCTCCCGGCCAGCTTTCGGGGCGCGAGACTGCGGCAGGGACAGTCGGCACGAGAGGCACGGGACGGTCGGCTGGCGTGGCACCCGGTTCGATCCGCCCCGGCACGGCCACCGGTTGCCCCAGCGCCCCGGAAACGATCGCGACGGGGGACGCGGTCGAGGCCAGTGCCATCAGGGCGAGCGAGAGCGTGCGCCGGGCTGGCTGGCCGGGGAGGTTCATGGAGCCGGATCCTTGCGTGGACGCATCCGCCCTGACAACGGCGCCGCGCGGGGCTGGCGCGGAGCCGGTTCACCGGAAGGGGGCGGACTATAGGAAGCGGGAGGATCGGTCCGCAAGGCCGCACGGATCGCCGCCAGGAGCAGATCGGGCGACTGCATCAGCTCCGGATCGAGGGGAAGATAGGCAGTTCGCTCGTCCACCAGACGGAGGCGCTTGGCAGCCCCCCGGCCGGTCGCGCGGAGCCGCTCCAAGGCGCGGCGGTCGTGGTGCCGGAGAACCACCATTCCCGCCTCGATGCCGACCCCGTCGATCCCCTGGGCAGCGGCCGCGATCCGCAGCCGGGCGAAGTCGAGCAGGCGCAGCGCCGGCTCCGGGAGGGGGCCGAACCGGTCGGCCAGCTCGGCGCCCAGGTCGTCGACCTCTCCCGCGCCGGTGGCCCGCGACAGCCTGCGGTAGACGTCGAGCTTGGAGCGATAGTCGGGGATGTACTCGCGCGCCAGCCACGCGCTCCCCGGCAGGTCGACGGCCACCGCCGGGGGCTCCGCCGTCGGCATCCCCTTGAGGCGGCGCACGGCCTGCTCGAGGAGCCGGCAGTAGAGCTCGTAGCCGACCGTGGCGATGTGGCCGCTCTGCTGGGTGCCGAGGAGGTTTCCGGCACCGCGGATCTCGAGGTCGCGCATTGCCAGCGAGAAGCCGGCGCCCATGCTGGAAAACTCCTGGATCGCCCGCAGGCGCCGCGTCGCGGCCGAGGTCAGCCGGGCCGTCTCGTCGACGAGCAGGTAGCAGTAGGCGCGGTGGTGCGACCGGCCGACCCGGCCGCGGAGCTGGTGGAGATCGGCGAGCCCGTAGCCATCGGCCTCGTCGATGAACATCGTGTTGGCGGCCGGGATGTCGAGCCCGCTTTCGATGATCGTCGTCGCCAGGAGGATCTCGGTGCGCCCGGCGACGAACTCGACCATCACCTCCTCGAGCTCGGTTTCCGAAAGCCTCCCATGGCCGATTCCGATCCGGACGTCGGGCACGATCCGCGCCAGCCGGTGGGCGACCGAGTCAATGTCGTGGATCCGGTTGTGGACGAAATACACCTGGCCCCCGCGCGTCAGTTCGCGCTGGATCGCGTGGCGGATCAGGGCCTCGTCCCAGCGGCTGACGCGGGTCTCGACCGCGATCCGGTTGGCCGGGGGCGTCGCCAGGCTGGAGATGTCGCGGATCCCCAGCATCGACATATGGAGCGTCCGCGGGATCGGTGTGGCGGTCATCGTCAGCACGTCGATGCTCGCACGCAGCGCCTTGAGCCGCTCCTTGACGTCGACCCCGAAACGCTGCTCCTCGTCGACCACCAGCAGCCCGAGGTTGTGGAACGCGATGTCGGCCTGGGCGAGACGATGGGTGCCGACGACGATGTCGACGCCACCCCGGGCGAGCCCCTCGAGGATCTCGCGCTCCTCCGCCGGCGTGGCGAATCGCGACAGGCTGCGGATCGTGAACGGGTATTCGGAGAACCGGGCGACGAAACTGCGCCGGTGCTGCTCGGCGAGGACGGTGGTCGGAACCAGCACGGCGACCTGGTAGCCGGCCTCGACCGCCTTGAAGGCGGCGCGCATCGCCAGCTCGGTCTTGCCGAAGCCGACGTCGCCGCAGAGGAGGCGGTCCATCGGCCGCGTCGCCTCCATGTCGGCGGCGATCGCCGCGGCCGCGGTGGTCTGGTCGGGGGTCGGGTCGAAGGGAAACGACTCCACGAACGCGCGCTGCCAGGGGGTCTCGGGGGGGAAGGCGATCCCCGGCCGGCTGGCCCGCCGCGCCTGGAGCTGGATCATGTCGGCGGCCATGTCGGCGACGGCGTCGCGCACGGCCTGCTTCTGCCGCTCCCAGGCCGCCGTGCCGACGCGCGACAGCTTCGGCGCCAGGCGCGTGCCGCCGACGTACTTCTGCACCAGCTCGATGCACGACGCCGGCACGTAGATCCGCGTGCCCTCGGCGAACTCGAGGTCGAGGAATTCCTCGGTGCGGCCGTGCTGCTCGAGCAGCTTGAGGCCGCGGTAGCGGCCGATCCCGTGGGCGACGTGGACGATGAAATCGCCGTCGTGGAGGTCGAGGAAGGTGTCGATCGCGCGTGACAATCGCTGGCGCACCGGGCGCGCGGCGACGTCCTCGCGGCGAAACAGCTCCGCCGCCGAGATCAGCACCAGCTTCTCGGGCACGAGGCGGAAGCCGGCCTGGAGCCGGCCGCGGGCGAAGTGCAGACGCCCTTCCCTGGCCGGGGCGGTGGCCGCGAACAGCTCGCGCAGCCGCTCCTCCTCCGCGGCCGCCGGGACCACGATCCACACCTCCTGGTCGCGGCCGACCGTCTCCAACTCGTCGCGCACCCGGTCGAGGACGCCGGTGAACCGCTCGACGCTCTCGACGGCGAGCGTCGCGGTCGCCTCCATGCTCGCCGGTGCGATCGCGGCGAACGTCACCGAGGGAAACCGGTAGATCCGCCGGAACACCTCCTCGGGGCCCGCCAGCACGCCGGGCGATCGCTCCGCCGCCCGCCGCGCCTCGGCGGTCACGTCGGCCGGCTCGACGATCACCCACCACGATGCCGCCGGGACGATGTCGGCTAATTCGGCGCGGCGCACCGCCTCGCCGCCGTCCCCGGCGGCGAGCGCCGTCAGATCGATCCGCTCGAGCGCCGCGACGCTCCGCTGCGAGACGGTGTCGAACGTCCGCAGCGACTCGATCTCGTCGCCGAACAACTCGACGCGCACCGGTCGCTCCCAGTCGGGGGCGAACAGGTCCACGATTCCACCGCGGCGTGCGAACGAGCCCGGCGAATCGACGGCATCGGCGGCTTCCCAGCCACGGGCGACGAGCCAGTCGGCGAGCTCGGCCGGGTCGAGCCGCCCCCCCGGCTCCAGGCTCCGGGTGCTCGCCGCGATCGCGCGCGGATCGGGGAGCGGGGTCAGCAGCGCCTGGACGGGCACGACGAGGATCCGGGGCCTGGACGCCGCCGGGCCGGCCAGCCGCCTGACCACCGCCACCCGGGCCGCCGCCGCCGGATCGGCACCAGCATCACCGGTCGGATCGTCGAGTGCCGGAAGCGAGGCGGTGCCCGCGGCGGTGAACAGCGCCAAGTCGTCGACGAGCGCTTCGGCGTCGGCGGCATGGGGGGTGACGACGACGAGCACACCCGGCTCGGCCCCCGGCGTGGCGGCGAGGGCCTCCGCCAGGGCTGCCGCGGTCAGCGCGGAGGCCGACCCCCAGGTTCCGCCGACGGTTCCTCCGTGCCCCTCGCGGAGGCTGGCGATCACGTCGGCGAACCCGCTGTGCGAAGCGAGCGTGGCAGCCAGACCGGGCAATCGACCGGCTGACGATGGGGCTTTCCGCGCGGGCACGCCGAAAGTGTAGCAGCGGCACCGGTTGCGCCGCCGGTCCGGTGCCGGGCAGCGGTGTCGGCGCCCCGCGGTCGCCACACGCCCGGTGCGGAACCGCCAGCGGCCGCAAAGCGGATGCGAGGGGGTGGTTATCGTGTATTTTTGAAGGGTCGGTCGCACCCGCCCCGTTTCCCACCGGAATCTGCTGCCATGTCCACGGCTTCCCGCCCCCGATCGTCCGAGGCCTTCGTCACCGGCGCCGATGTGGTGGTCGAGTCGTTGATCCGCCACGGCGTCGAGGTCGTGTTCGCCTACCCCGGCGGCGCGAGCATGCCGTTGCACCAGGCGCTGACGCGGGCGGCCGACCGGCTGCGCACGATTCTCCCTCGCCACGAGCAGGGGGGGGCGTTCGCCGCCCAGGGCTACGCGCGGACCACGGGCAAGCCGGGGGTGTGCATGGCCACCAGCGGCCCCGGCGCCCTCAACCTCGTCACCGCGATCGCCGATGCCCGGATGGACAGCGTGCCGCTGGTCGCCCTCACCGGCCAGGTCGGCACCAGCGTCATCGGCACCGATGCCTTCCAGGAAACGCCGATCGTCGAGGTCTGCCGCGGGATCACCAAGCACCACTACCTCGTCACCGATCCGGCCGACATTGCCCGGGTGATGCGCGAGGCGTTCCACGTCGCCACGACGGGTCGTCCGGGCCCGGTGCTGGTCGACCTGCCGAAGAACATCCAGGTCGCGCAGATCGTGCCCGATTACGACGCGCCGCTGAACCTGCCGGGCTACCGGCCGTCACCGCGCCCTCCCCACCCGGAACAGATCGCCCAGGTCGCCGCCGCGGTCAAGCGCGCGAAGCGGCCGGTGATCTACGCCGGTGGCGGCGTGATCACGGGGAACGCCTCCGACGAGCTGCGCGAACTGGTGCGCAAGACGGGGATTCCGGTGACGATGACGCTGATGGGCCTGGGGGCGTTTCCCGGCGACCATCCGCTGTCGCTCGACATGCTGGGGATGCACGGCAGCGTGTATGCCAACTACGCCGTCGACGAGGCCGACCTGCTGATCGCCATCGGCGTCCGCTTCGACGACCGCGTCACCGGCAAGGTCGCCGAGTTCGCCCAGCACGGGTTCATCGTCCACATCGACATCGACCCGTCGGAGATCAACAAGAACAAGCTCGTCCACGTGCCGATCGTGGCCGACGTCGAGGACGCCCTCCACGCCCTCAACAAGATCGTCGAGCCGCCGGCAGCGGGCCTCGAGCCGTGGTACGAACGGATCGCCGAGTGGAAGCGCGTTGATCCGTTCGCCTTCGACACCTCCTATCCCGGAATCCTCGGCCAGGAGGCGATCGCCGCGCTGTCGCGGCTGACGGCCGACCGGGAGACGGTCGTCGCCGTCGGCGTCGGCCAGCACCAGATGTGGGCGGCCCAGTTTTTCACGTTCCGCGAGCCCCGGACCTGGCTCTCGTCGAGCGGCCTGGGGACGATGGGATTCGGTCTGCCCGCGGCGATGGGGGCCAAGGTGGCCCGCCCCGGGGCGCTGGTCGTCGACATCGACGGCGACGGCAGCATCCTGATGAACATCCAGGAACTGGCGACCTGCGTGTGCGAGAACATCCCCGTCAAGGTGCTGCTGCTCAACAACCAGCACCTCGGGATGGTGGTCCAGTGGGAGGATCGGTTTTTCAAGGGCAACCGGGCCCATACCTACCTCGGCCCGGTCGACCATCCGGAGGCGGCCGGCCAGGGGGACGGTATCTCGCCGGAGTCGCGCTATCCCGACTTCGTGGCCATCGCCCGCGGTTTCGGCTGGCAGTCGGAGTCGATCGCCGCGAAGGCCGATCTCGACGGTGCCTTGCGGCGATTGATCGACGCCCCGGGACCGGCGCTCCTCGACGTCCAGGTGCCCTACCAGGAGCACGTTCTGCCGATGATCCCGTCGGGGATGACGGTCCGCGACCTGATCAAGCGCTGATCGCCACCGAGGCTGTGGCTCCGCGACCCGGCCCGAGGACCGTGTCGCGGAAGGTCGGCGTCACTTGCCGAAGGGGGACGAGTCGTCCGGCTCGTTGTCGCCCGGCTTCGTGGCCGGCTTCGCACCCGGCTTGGCATCGGGTGTGTCACTGTCGGCGGCGTCCGGCTCCTTCCCGTCGAGGGCGGCCAGGGCGTCGCGCACCGACTTCTCGGTCAGCTCGTCGGCGATCGTCGCCGCGTGCTCGCGGAGCAGTTCTGCCAGTTCCTTGTCGGCGTCCGCCTCGGCGCCGGGCAGGCTGCCGAGGCCGGCACCCTTCTCGGAAACGATCGCATCGCCCAAGGCGTGCAGCCGCCAGGCGATCCGGCGGCAGGCGGGCTCGGTGACGTAGTCGGCCACCGGGTCGTTGGGACCGGCCGACATCCCCGGCAGACCGGGATAGCCACCGCCTCCGAGTGTGGCTCCCGACTCGCCGGAACTGCCGCCACTGGGAAAGCCCGGCGTCGGAGCACTGAGCCCGACCCCCGATGGGTCGTAGCCTCCGAAGGCCGCGCCCCCGGCAGCGGGAGCGACCGGCTTGGGGGCGAACCGGCGCCGCCCGCCCGCCATCGCACGGTAGTCATCCTCGAACCGCTGCCGGTCGGCGATCGCCAGTTCGTACCCGAGCGACTCGACGGCCAGGGCCCGGATCGTCTTCACCTGCGCGATCGGGTCGACCTCCGACTTCGGGCCGGCGATCGCGGCCAGGGCCGCCGCGGCCCGGACCCGGACGTCGATCGGACGCGACTGGTCAGCGAGGATCGCCGCCACGGCGCCCGCCAATTCCTTGCTCGTGTTCTTCGTCAGGCCAGGGAGCATCGCCAGCGCCCGGGCTGCCAGCCAGTCGACGGCGACCGCGTCGGACCCCTCCGGCTTCTCGCCGAGGATCCCCTGCAGCGCGCCGCGTGCCGCGCGGGTGAACTCGGTCACCCGGGCGTCACCGGCGGCCTTGGCCGTGTCGGCCTGCCGGGCCAGCCCCGCCATCGCGGCCACGCGGACGGCCGGGGGGAGCGTGCGGTCGGCGGCCGCCTTCGCCAGCGCATCGGCCGCCTTCGGCCAGACCTTCCCCTCGCGATTGTCTTTCTGGCGCATCTCCCCGATGAACAGCATCGCGTTGACGCGCACGGCGAGCGGCTCCTGGCCGTCGCGGGCCAGGGCGTCCATCGCCTCGAGGGCCGCCGCCGAAGCCGCTTCAAACGCCTTGTCGTCGGTGATCCCGCCGAGGAGCAGATCGCGCATCCGCTTGCGCACCCGGTCGATGATCGCCCGGTTGTCCTCGAGGGCCAGCTGCGGTACGACGGTGCTCTGGAGGTATTCCTTCACCGCCGGCTCGAACGCCCCACCCTGCTTGAGCGGCTCGCGGTACGACTTCTCGATCGCCGCTTCGAGCTTCAGCCACGGGGCCTTCGCCGGATCGGGGAGCGTGATCCCCGCCGCCGCCGCGCCGGCGCCGTGTTCCTGGCCGGGCGCCGGGCCGGCACCCACCGCGCCGGCGAGGAGCGTCACGGCGGCGAGCATCCACGGCGCCGGGCACCGCGCCGACCGTCCATTCCAACGACCGGTTTGCCACTCGCAGCACGACATCACGCGGTCCTCCGGAACCCGCTGACCGAACGCTCGACCCCTTCACCACCCGCCGACGACGGTGCGTCACTTCCCCCCGCGCCCGCGTGACGGCCCGCCCGGCGGACCGCCCGGTGACGACCCCGGCGGACCGCTTCCCGGCGAGCCTCCGTAGGGATTCCCGAATCCCCCGCCGAACGGTCCGGGCTGTGTCGCCGGGGACTGGGCACCGGTTTCCCCCGACAACGTGGCGATGAACTGGTTGACCGGGATGACCGTCTCGTCGGGGACCACCAACTCCAGCGATCCATCGGAACGGAGGAACAGGAGATCGAACGGCTCGGCCGGCTCCTTGACCTTCGAGTCGCTCCGTTCCTCCTGGCGACCACGGACGTCGACGAGCAGTGCGTCGGTGGCGAGGTCCTCGCCCCGGGCGCGCTGGTCGCCCCCCTTGTTGAGCCGTTTGTCGACGTTGGCGAAGCCACCGACGTCGGTGATGACGCTCCGCAGCGCGCTGCTGCCGATCGTCGTCTCGTCATCGGCGGGGTCGAGGCCGAGGAGGATCACCTCGACGCCTCCCTTGAGCCGCTTGGCATCCTTGGAGGGAAGCGTGCGGGCGAGGAGTTCGCCCCCGCGCGGCACCGCCACCGGGGCCGACTCGTTGCTGGTCTCGGAGGCGATTTTCAGATCCTTCGCCAGCCCGACGTCGGCGAGGTGCGCCGCCGGCATGTCGTAGTTGGGGTTGAAGACCGAAACCCGCACCCGGTAGGTGTACGACTTGCCTGGCTCGACGGTGTAGTCGATGAACCGGAACAACCGGTACTCGGTGGGCTCGGCTGGGCGACCGTCTCCCCCGGGGCCCATCGCCCCTGGCATGCCCATGCCAGCCCCCATCATTCCGCCCATCATGCCACCCATCGACGGCGGCACTCCTCCGGCAGCCTCTCCGCCGCCGAGCGCTCCGCCGCCGCCACGCGAGCCCCCGCCACCCGCCGACATCGTCCCGACGCTCGTGCTGCGCGGGCCACGCGGGGGCGATCCGCCCCCCATGCCACCACCGCCACCCGCGGACGCGGTAGGACCCGGGTAGGCTGCACCCGGGTAGCCCGAGCCTCCCCCTGGGTAACCCGAGCCTCCCCCGGGGTACCCGGCACCGCCGGCGGGATAGCCCGATCCCCCTCCGGGATAGCCGCCCCCATCGGCCGACACCATGCTGCCGCCGACGCCGCCGGGAATCCCTCCCGGAATACCGCCGGCAGCTCCCCCCGGATAGCCGCCCGGCATTCCAGCCGCGCCGCCGGGATACCCTCCGGGCATCCCGGGCATCCCTCCCGACGTCTGCCCGCGCAGCGCCGTGCTCGACGCCTTGGCGGCCTCCGCCATCTCCTTCTCCCACTGGCGCTGACGCGCCTGGCGCTCGAGGATCGTCTCGATGCACCATGGATGGACAGCGGTCAGGCCCCAGACATCGCCGGCGAGTTGTGGGAGCGGCGTCAGGTAGCCGAACGTCGTCCGCGACGGGTCGGGATCGGGCGCCATCTCCTGCGTGAGGATGAAGTCGGCGGGCAATTGATCGCGTTCGATGCCGGCATAGAGCTTGTCCGCCTGCCGCCAGGCGGCACGGAGGTCGATCTTTTTCCACGGACCCAAGCCGTCGGGCCCGACCTCCGCACGTTCCACGAGGTAGTCGGCCCAGACCGGCTGGTCCCCCTGAGGATTGGGGAGGGAGCTGGCCATGAACCGTTCCTGGAAGTCCTCCGTCTGCTTGAGCCACGGCACGAGCCCGAGAACGACGCAGTACGGGACGACGCGGCCGACGGGATTCGCCGGCGCCCCGGCCCCCATCATGCCGCCGCCCATTTCGCCCCCCGGATAGCCGCCCGGCATCCCGGGATAGCCCGATCCGGCGCCGGGGACGCCGGCCGCTGCACCGCCACCGCCGCGACCTGCCACGGCGCCGCCACCGAGGCCGTCGGCGGCACCCCCGTCGGCTTGGCCGCCCGTGCCACGACCGGGAGCGTTGTCACGTCCACGGCCGGTACCGCGCTTTCCCTTGCCGTCGTCATCGCGAGGCTCGGCCGCCGCCGCCGCGAGCGCCGCCGCTTCGTCGGGCTTGAGGGCGACCACCACCTGACCGGGCACGGCGATGAGACGCTCGATGGGGTAGACCTCCGGCTTGGACCGCTTGTTGCGCTGCTCGATGATCGGCCGGTTGAAGACCGTCGCCGGTGGCCGATCAGCGATGCTCGGCTGACGCCATGGCTCCATGACGGTCGCCAGGGTCGGACGCTTGGTGGTGTCGGGGGGCGGAGTTTTTTCCCGGGAAATGTGCTCACGGGAACGGTTCGCCTGTTCGGTCATCACCTGCGGGAGCAGCTCACGCGTCACCGGCTTGGTCCGCAGGGCGTCGACGCCGCCCCACACCAGGCCCAGCGAGAGCATCGCGAACAGGCCGACGACGAGTTTCTCGCCGTGGTTGAGGAAAAAATCACTGATTCCCCGCTTGCTGAGGCTGACCTTCGGCTTTTTCATGTCGCCATCCTCCTGCAATCGGACCATGCACCGGTCGTCACATGAATCTGCTGCTTGACCACTGAGTTGGGACCGGGATCGCGAATCGAACGGCGTGGAGCGGCCGCAGCGTTCGGCGGCGGTGGCGGCGGTTCGGCGGCCGCGGGTGCCGGTGCGGCATTCGGATCAGCAGGCGCGGCATTGGGATCCGCCGCAGCCGGCGCGGCGGCTGGAACGGCAGCCGGATCGGAGGGAGCGACCGGATCAGCTGGCGGCGGCGCCGGCTCGGGCTCCGCGGCAGCCGGCTCGGCGGCACCTGGCTCGGCAGCTTCCTCCTCGATACCGAGCGCCTTCGGATCCGGGCGCCGCGCGATCGCGACGGTCCCGGCGATCTCGAACGTCACGTCGTTGGGACGCCCCATCCCACCCGCGCCAGGACCGCCCATCCCCATCATCGGCCCTGCCATGCCATATCCAGCCCCACCACCGGCATCCGGTGAATACGGGGAACTCGCCCCCGCCGGCCCGCCGCCATACATCCCGCCGGCCCCGGCCAGCGAAGCCGAAGGGTTGATGCGGATTTCGCGCACGGTGATCGGGACATCGGCCCGTGCCAGTTCGATGAGGATCGCGTCGAGCTTCCGCTGATCGGCGATCCCGCGCAGCAGGAATGGCATCAGGCTGGCCACCTGCCCGGACGCCGATTTCACCTGCTCGGCCGTCAGCGGCTTGCCATCGCCGTCGACGTAGATCCATTCCTGCAGCGAGTCGTCGGTGTTGGCCGGCGCCGCCGGTGCGCCGCCTCCGGAGTCGTCGGAGATGCCGACCATCGAACCCATGCCGTAGGCACCGGGACCGAATCCGCCGGCCTGCCCCTGGAAGCGCGGGTGACTCGGCTTCACTTCGCCGCCCCCGCCCGCGTCAGCTCCCTCGCCGCCCCCCATCGGTGAGCCCGACGATCCCATCGGGCCCCCCATGCTGCCCATGCCTCCCATGCCGCCATACATGTCGCCGCCGGCGCCGCCGGCACCACCGCGACCGCGGGGCGATTGCATCCGTCCCGCCGTGGTCTTCTCGGGCGAACCATCGACCGCCGGATACCCCACGGCAAGCCGCTCGACGGTCGAGATCGGCGCGTCGTATGATCCCCCCGCGCCCTTGTTGATCCGGGCGATGACGTCGCACAGGAGGCCGTAGACGTTGATCTCCTCCTGGGCGAGGACCACCTTCTTGGTGCTCGGCGGCTCTTCCCAGAAGAACGACGTGAACAACCGCTGCTGGTCGGCCGGGCTCCACTGGACAGTCGCGGCCTTGCGACCGCGGGCGGCCGCCGGGCCGGCGCCGGGCATGCCGGCCATCATCCCCATGCCCAATCCCATGCCCTGCGAGGCATCGGGGGAGTAAGGGCTGTATTCACCACCACCGGCGAAGCCGGGCGCGCCCGCCATCCCTGGGCCGAACCCACCGCCCGCGCTGGCGGGGTCGGGCATCATCTCGTCGGCCCCCATCCGCGCCGGTAGCTTGCGGACGATCGCGCGGATGCCGTTTTGGTAGCGCTCGAGGAGCGGGCGGGGGAGCTTGCCTTCCGGCTTCAGGGCCTGGGCGCGCTGGAGGAAGTCGGGGCCGAGCTCTGCGGGCCACTGGCGGAGAAACGCCTGGCTCGCCCAGAAGCTCTCCCATTCGGCGAGCGTCTCGCGCTGGACGCGCGTCACGCGGCGGGTCATGTCCCCTTTCCACCGCTCGTTGGGATGCGGCTGCACCGCCTCGACGCTCTTGAGAGCCGACAAGCGGCTGTCGATCTGCCCCTTGGCGGCGGTCATCTCGGCTGCGAGACGGCCGTTGGTCAGCAGCAGGAGCGGCAGCACGATGAGGGGGACAAGCGGCACCAGGAGCCAGAAGTGGTACTTCGCGAGAAAGTCCACGAACGGGCGAACGGCTTCCGGAACCTGGACCATGTCTCGACTCTCCCATCTCCGCGACGCATCGACGGTGCCGTGTGTGGCGACGCCCCGTTGCCGTTTGCAATCCACTCGCCGGCCACTGGCGGCAGCGAATCGCTCGCCGCGCGCCGTCGCCTGGCATCACCCGGTCGTTCGTGTCGTCGAACCGCAGGCCCCCGACTTTCAACGGGCCGGTCGTGCGGCCGTTACTGGCCTGGAGCCCCCTCCGCCTCGTCGGCCGGTTTCTCGGTCCCCGGCACCTTCGGCTGCCATGCGAACTGGACGATGAAATCGTACCGTCGCACCATCGGCGACACGGCAGGCGGTTGCCCCTGCCCGTCGGCACCGGCCTGGGCGACGGCGCCGGGAGTTTCCCCGCCGTCGCCGGGTGCGGCATCCTTGCCGGGCGCGGGATCACCTGCATCGGCCGGTCCACCGCCATTCTCGCCCCCCGCCTTCGGCGCCCCCGCACCGCGCCCCCCCTGGCGACCGCCAGCGCCGAACGGCCGACCACCAGCCATCATTCCCGGGGGCGCGTTCATGCCGGGGGGCATCATCCCGGTCATGCCCCCCATCCCCGGCACACCCGGCATTCCGGCTGGTGCGAGTGGATTGGGAACCGGCTTGAGAGGCGACGAGGAGACGATCACCGGGAACCCGACGCCGAGATCGCCGATCGACACGGTCTGGCCGGCCAGCGGCCCGGCGGAGACGGCGACCTCGTCCCCCTTGCCGAGCAGCCCCTTGATGATCGTGGAGCGGAGGAACTGCGCCCCTTGGTCGGGCTTGTGATGGTCCTCGTTGTGGTAGTGGTAGCCGACAAGCTGGATCACCCAGCCCGGTCCCTTCGGCCCCTGGATCTCGCCGGGGGCCGCGCTGCCTTCGGCCGCGGGCGCCGCGCTGCGCCCTTCGTCGAGCTCTTCGGCGTCCTCCGACGGGTGCGTCTCCGACCACTTTTCCTTGACCGTGGAAAACCAGGTATCGAGGTCGGCGTAGTACTGGCAGTCCATCGAATCGATGTGCAGCTCGCGCCGGTCGGCGAGGCTTTCCGGGGTCGCCCCCGGTTCGTCGTGCGGGAGGATCGACTCGACGCTGCGCAGCATGTCGAGCACCTGGAAACGCCGGTCCTGCAACTTGACGAAATCCTGCTGCCGGACGACCGCGTCCTCCTGCTTCTTCTGCATGTCGGCGTAAAAGGACTGCGCCGCCTGCGACTCCGATTTGACCCCGTCGGCAGCCTTGAAGGCGGAGTCGTAGAGCGACGGCGACCAGGTCGTCCACGCCGAGTAGTTGCCGATGAAGCTCAGCGCCGACGCGGCGATCACGCCGACCATCGCCGCCACCGCCCAGGGCTTCTTCGACTCGATGAGCCGTTCCCGGAGGATTTCCCCGGGGAGCAGGTTGGTGCCCAGCGTGCCGCGACCGACCCCCTGGAGGGCGAGTCCGTAGGCGGTGCCGAACGCCAGGCGGTGCTCCTTGAAGGCGGCCGCCGACGTCACCGCCGCGCCGTCGAGGCCGCGAAAGGTGTCGAGACGCTGGACGTCGAGGTTGAGTTGCTTGCCGACGAAGTCGGAGAGGCCGCGGAGGCGGGCGGCATTCCCCAGCAGGAGCACCTTGCCGATCTTGGCGGTGCGATCGGAGCCGGTGAAGTAATTGAGCGAGCGCTGCAATTCCGACGCGAATTCGTTGAACACCGGCCGCATCGCGTTGAACACCGCCTTCGGGTCCTCGGCACGGACGGCGTTGCGCTTCAGCTGCTCGGCCTTGGCGAAGGTCAGTTTCATCCCCGTGACCAGCGCCTTGGTGAAATTGCTGCCCCCGATCGGCATGCTGCGCTGCCAGATCCGCAGCCCATTGGTGATCACCAGATCGGTCGAATCGACTCCCATCGACACCAGCACGACCGACTCCGGTGGGCTGTCGGGATCGATGGTCGCCGGGTCGGGCAGCTGGTCGAAGATCACCATGTTGGCCAGGGCGATCGGCGACAACTGGAGGATGTCGACGTCGACGTCGGCCGCCTGGAGCGGTGCCAGCGCCTTGGCCACCTGCTCCTTCTTCATGGCGAAGACGGCGACCTCGGCATCGATGACGAAGCCACTTTCCTCGATCCCGCCGGCGAGGCGCTGCCAATCCCAAATCACCTGATCGAGTGGGAACGGGATCTGCTGACGGGCTTCGTAGCGGACGATGTCAGGGATCTTCTTGGCTTCGATCGGCGGCAACTTGATGAACTTGGCCAACCCCGACTGCCCAGGAACCGAGACCGCCACCTTGTCGCCGCGGAGTTTGTTGCGCCCGATGAAGTCCTGGAGTGCCGCCCGCACCAGCTCGACCGGATCGGCCTCCGGCTGGGTGAGGATCATCGGATATTCGATGTAGTCGAACGCGTCGGCGACGAGGGTCCGCGGGTCATCGCCGGCCCGGCAGCGCAGCGCCTTCAGGCCACACTTGCCGATGTCGATGCCCCAGACATAAGGACTGGCAGCCATGGGGACTCAATTTCCGTGCGAGTTCCGTGCGAAATCCGTGCGGGCGTCCGGAACGGGCCTGCCGAGAGATGACCGGAGAGATGAAGAGCACGAGAGGAGCGGGGGGGGCGCGGGCCCGTGAAGGTCATCGACTCCCCACCGAAATCACTTTACGAACGCCCCTCGCGCGATGTCAAACCGGCCCGGCCGCGTGCCTGGAGCCACCCCGCTCCACCCCCAGGGGCGTCTGAAAACCGTCACCATCGTCATTACACTCAAGCGGCCATGGCCATCGAACGCATCGCCGTTTTCCTCCCCTGCCACTCGCTCGAGGACTTCCCGACGTGGCTCGACGAGCCCGATGCCTCCGACCTGCTCGCCGCCTGGACAGCGGCCTGGGATCCCCGGCTGATCGCCGCGGTCGGCAGGAGTCCGACCTGGGCCAGCGCCGAGGTGCCGCCCCACGACGGGACGGCGCTGCTCGGGATCGTGCCGCCGGCCTGCGACGAGCGGATCGCCGCCAGCCTCGCGGCGAACGTCACCCCTGGCTCGGTCTGGGTGCGGCACACGCGCGGCCGCGAAGCGATCGTCGCAGCCGCCCGGGCGGCGCTCGGGATCGACTCCGCCCCCCCCGCGCCGCTCGTGGAAGACTTTCACGCCCTCGGCCTGGCGTGGCTGCTGATGGAGTTGCTCTCGCGGCGGATGCGCTCCGGGTCGGCGCTGGGGGGGAGCGGGCTCGACGATGCGGTCCTCGCGGCGGCCCGGGCGGCGGTGGCGGGCGACGAAACGGAGGCGCGGGCGCGCCTCGGCGAGGGTTTCGCCACGCTGGCCGCGGCACGCGGCCACTACTACCCGGTCGACGTCTGGCTGCTCGACCTCGTGCTGCTGGCCGAGACCACGCTCGGACCGCGGCTGGCCGCCGAGCTCGACAGCCCGACGCCCTGGACGGCGGTCGCCACCGGCGACCTGCTCCGTCACCTCGCCGCCAGCGACCCGCCGCTCGCGGCGCGGCTCCGCGCGGCCGTCGCCGCCGGACGCATCGCGCCTGCCGGCGGGCGTGACGACGACGAGCCGCTCGACGGTTGGGCGCCGGAGACGATCCTGGCGTCGTTCCTCCGCGGCCGCCGGGCGTGGCAGGAGGTGGTGGGCGCGGCGCCGCAGTGTTTCGCGCGCGTCGGGGGAGGAACGCATCCGTTGCTCCCGCAGGTGCTGGCGCAGCTCGGCTACGCGGGGGCCGTGTGGCAGCAATTCGACGGCACGACGCTGCCCGATCCGGGCGCCAGCCGGATCCGCTGGCAAGGGGGCGGAGGAACCGTCGAGGCGGTCGCCAAGCCGCCGCTCGATGCCCGCGCCGCCGCCACCATCCTCCGCCTACCCGAACGGCTCGGCGACGCGATGGATCACGACCACACTGCCGTGCTGACCTTCGCCCACCACGCCGGCACCGCGAGTGAATGGTTCTCGCTGCTCCGCCGGATCGGGTCTTGGACCACCGCCCTGGGGACGTTCGTGCTTCCCGAGGAGTTCTTCCGCCGCACCGCCGGCGCCGGGGGCGCGGTGAGCCTCGAACCCGACTCCTACCCGCCGGTCCTGCCGCCGGCAGCGTCGATCCCGGCGGCGCTGGCGGCCCGGCTCGCCAACGCTCGTGACGAGGCCGGCCGGCTCGCCGCGGAGCGGCGCGCCCTCGGGGAGCTGCTGGCCCCGGCCAGCGCGCCACGGAGGCCGGCAGAGCGGATCGGGACGGCGCGTGGGCCGGGAGGCTTGGCGGGCTGGTTCCGGCGGCGGTCGTCGTCGGACCGGACGATCCTCGAGGGCAACGGCATCCGGGTCCGTGTCCATCCGCAGACCGGCGGGATGCTCTCCCTGCGCCGCAGCGGCGTACGCGGCAACCGCCTCACGCAGCAACTGGCCCTGCGGACGACGAAGCCGCCCCCGCCGACAGGCGCCGCGTGGGAGGATCCGCTGGAGCGCGCCCGCTACACGACGATGGTCGCCGAGTCGATCACCCGGCTGTCGCCGGGGGCGATCGAGAGCCGCGGCCGTCTCGATCGCGACCGGCGGACGGTGGGGCGCTTCGTCCAGCGTCTCGAACTCGATCCGCAGCTGCCGCTGGTCCGCCTTGCGGTGACCGTCGAGGGGCTTGCGGCGGAGCCGAGCGGCGCCGAGACGGAGCGGTTCGCGTCGTACGCCTGCTGCCGGTTCGCCTGGAACGAGAACGACGACGTCGACCTCCGCCGCAGTCAGGCAACGCAGTCGGTGATCACCGAGCGGACGCTTCTCTCGGCGCCCCACTTCCTCGAGATCACCGAGGCGGCGGCACCGGCAGGATCGGGCGCCACGATCCTCACCGGGGGGTTGCCCTGGCACCTGCGATCGAGCCCCCACATGCTCGATTGCATCCTTCTCGCCGGCGGCCAGATCGAGGCTTCGCTCGCCGTCGGCCTCGGGCTCGACCACGGCAGCGACCTCGGCGTGGCCTTCGCTGCCGATCCGGCGGCGGCATTGGGGGCACCGGCGGGGAACGTCCCGGCCAACGTCCGTCTGGCCGTCATCGAGCCGGTCGCCGACGGGGGGCGGCGCGAGGGGATCGTCGTCGGAATCGTGGAAACGGCCGGGCGGGGCGGAGACGTCACGCTCGAGTGGGCGAACCCGCCGGCGGCGGCGCGGCTCTGCGACGCCCTCGGCCGCCCCGTGGACGACCGGGTCGAGGTGGCCGGAACGCGGACCACGTTCCACCTCCGGCGCTACGGGTGGTCGCTCCTCGAACTGCGGTTCCCCGACCCCGCCCCGGCACCGGAGGCCCGATGATCGTCACCCTCGACGGACCGGCCAGTTCCGGCAAGAGCCTCGCCGCCCGGCGGCTGGCCGACCGGCTCGGCTGGCCGCACCTCAACACCGGCGCGATGTACCGGGCGGTGACCCTGGCGGCGCTCGAGCGTGGCGTCGACCTGACCGACGGTGTCGCGCTGGCGGCGCTGGCGGCAGCGCCGGAGCTCGAGTTCACTCCCGGTTCGGTCCGGGTGTTCGGCCGCGACCCGGGGCCCGCCCTCCGCTCCCGGGCGGTCGACGAGTCGATCAAGCTGGTCGCCGATTGCCCGGCGGTCCGCGGGGTACTCGTGGCCCGGCAGCAGGCAATGGCCGGGGAGGATCTGGTGACCGAAGGGCGCGACCAGGGGACGATCGTGTTTCCCGCCGCCGCCCTCAAGATCTACCTCACCGCCAGCCTGGCGACGCGGGCCCGACGCCGCCTCGGCGACGTCCTCCGGGACCGCCCCGGGGCGACGCTCGACGAGGTGATGGACGATCTGGCAAGGCGCGACGCCGACGATCAGGGGCGGGCGATCGGCGCCCTGCGGATCGCCGCCGATGCGGTCCAGCTTTACACCGACGATCTCAACCCCGAAGAAGTGACCGACCGGCTCGTGGCCCTGGTGGAAGCCGCCCGGGCGGCAGCCGGGGGGGGGCGATGAGCGCGCGCAAAGGCTCGCGCAGCCTCCCGGCCCGGATCGTCTACGACAGCCTGTGGACGCTGTCGCGTGCGCTGACGCTCGTGCTGTTCGGGATCCGGGCGCGGTTCGCCGGCCCGGTGCCGGCCGAGGGGGGCTTGCTCGTCCTCTCCACCCACCAGAGCCACCTCGACCCGGTGCTGCTCGGCGTCTCGATGAACCGCCGGCTGTCGAGCCTGGCGCGGCACTCGCTGTACACGTTCCGGCCACTGGGGATGCTGATCACCGCGCTGGATGCGGTGCCGATCGACCGCGATGCCCCGGGCGTGGCGGCGCTGCGGGCGATCATCGACCGGCTCCGCTCCGGGGCGGCGGTGGTGATCTTCCCCGAGGGCACACGGACGCCGAACGGCCGGCCGCAGCCGCTCAAGAACGGCTTCCTCGTCCTCGCCCGGCGTTCCGGGGTGCCGATCCTCCCGGTCGCGATCGTCGGCGCCTGGGAGTGCTGGCCACGGACCCGATGGTTTCCCGTCCCGGGGCGTGTCCGGCTCGAGTTCGGACGGCTGATCGAGCCGGCCGAGATCGCCCCGCTCGACGACGGGGCCCTGTTGGCGCTGTGCGCGGCGCGCCTCGACGAGCTCGACCGCCGCGGGCGCGAGGCGCTGGCTCCGCGGGCGCTCTCCCCGCGCCGCGCCCTCGCGCGCGATGCCCGGCAGCTGCGCCACTCGGCGGCGCGGCAGGCTACGGCACAGCCGACGGAGCGCCCTCTGCCTCCGCCCGCTTGAACGGATCGACACGGCCGCCTCCGTAGCCGGCCGGGGGCTCGTTGGCGTTGGCGCCGAAGGGGAGGATCCGCGGCCAGGCGACGTCCATGCCGGGCCAGGCAGCGGCGGCGGGCGCCGTGGCGGCGGCTTTCGGCAGCGTGGCCGGCGGGTCGCCACCGAGGAGCGCCGACGGTGAGGGAAACGAAGTCGTCGGGGGTGCGGGAACGGTGCTCGCGGCCGTCATCCCCGCCAGACCACGTTCGAGAACGCGGACCGAGACCTCGTCGATCCGCGCCTCCCCCAGCCCGGTCAGGGCGAACGTCACCACCAACGGCTCGCCGAGCCCGTCGTCGGGGGCGATGCGCTGGAGTACCAGCCGCCGCCAGGCGGGAGCCGGGGCGACCCGTTCGGCGAGCGCCGGACCGCCGAACGAGTCGAACACCAGCAGGCCGTCGACGCTGCCACGGATCGGCTTGGGCACCCAGACCCGGGCCTCGATCTGCACCAGCTTGCCGCTGGGAACCGCCAGCGGCGGCGTCGTGATCCACACCGGTGGCGTTTCGATCACGGCCGGCACCAGCGCCGCCTCGACCGCCTCGGCGCGGAGCACGAGGCACCCGGTCCCGGCCGCCGGTTGCGTGCGCACGATCTCGACCCCGCTGCGGAGCGTCTTCTGGGAGAGCACGAAGTGCCGCCAGCCGGCAGCGGCCAATTCGTCGACGCGTTCCAGCTTGCCTCCGGCGAGCAGTTCCGGGCCGGGCGTGGCCGTCGCCAGCGCCTCGACGAACCGCCAGTGCTCGGCGACTGTCGCGTCGGAGGCCGCGAGGGGATCGGCGACCATCGAACCGGCGGCGACGATGCCCCGCTCCCAGGCGAGCCGTTCGACCTGCCCGGCGATCGCCGCCGCCGTCTGGAAGGCGCCGATCGCCGTCGCCGGGTCGGACGACGCGCGGATCTCGCCGTCGCCCGCCAGGCCGGTCGCCTGGCGCAGCATCTCGCCGGCCGGCAGCCGGCCCAGCGCCGCGGGGGGCAGGCGGGCCAGCAGGTCGCCGGCACCGGCCAGCGCCAGCGCGGCCTCGGCCCGGGTGGCATCGAGGATCGCGGGCTGCCGCGCCCGGAGGCGTTCCTGGGTCTGCGCCGCGACGGCAGGATCACCGCTGACGAGAATCACCGTCGAAGTCAGGAACGAGTCGAGGACCACCGACACGCCCCCCGCCACGCGGCGCTGGCGCAGCGGTCGGAGCCCGCCGGGCGCCACCTCCCAGGCGCGGTGCGCTTCCGGCACACCGGGCAGCAGGAGTGTCAGCGGAGCCGCCGTGGGGATGTCGCCGGCGTAGCGACGGGCGACGATCTGGGCGCCCTGCACGGCCCGCCACACGAGCACCATCCGGGCGCGGGCCGCTTCGACGATCGCCGCCTTGACCTCCGGATCGGACGATTGCGCCGCCGCCGCGAACCGCCCGGCCGCAGCCCAGGCGTCGAGCGGTTCGAGCCGTTGGTTGGCCATCCGGCAGGCGTTGGCCCGCGCGCGCGACTGGGGGTCGTCGCCGTCGAGGCGCCGCGAGGAGGTGAACAGGATACCCCGCGCGCCGGCGGCGACGGCGGCGAACGTCGCCAGCGACAGGCTCTCGGGGTCGACCGCCAGGCCGCGGCCGCCGACACCCGCCAGCGCCGCCGCCTGGCGGCTGGCCTGCGGATCGACCTCGGTGGCCAGCGTCGCCATCAGCGGAGTGCCCGGGCGCGTCAGCCGGCCGCGGTCGCGGAGCCAGGTCTGGAAGGCATCGAGCTCGAGCGTCGTCCCGAGGACGGAGCGCCGCGCGACGAGCATGTCGACGTGCCGCGACACGCTCCGCAGCCCGGACTCGGCACCGGCGACGAGCGGCCGGCCGGGGCGCGTGTCGCACGTCCGCACGCGCCGCGCCCGTTCGGCGAGGCCGGCGACGTCCTCCTCGGCGAGGCCGCCCCCCAGGTCCCAGAGGAGGACGCGGTCCCAGGCCGCCGAGAAGGTCGGCAGCGACTCGGGATCGCGGACGTCGACGTCGGGGAGGTCGGGTGGGGGGCAGACGACCCACAGCCCAGCGGCCCGGGCCTCGGTGAGGAGGTCCGCGGAGGCCGGCACCGGCACACGGACGGCGTTGAATCCCAACGCTGCCAGCCAGGCCAGCGGCTCGCCGCTATGGTCGATGACGCGCGGGAAGAACGGTTGCCCGGCGATCTCGAGGACGCCGCGGACGATCCCCGCGGCGGGATCGCGCGGCCCGGCGGCGGGAGGCACCTCGGCGGCCGCGGCGACGACCGTGGCCGGTGCCGACGCAGCCGGCAGCGCGGACCGTGCCGGCGCGGCGGCGAGGGGGGCGGGTGCCGGAGGCGCGCCGGCGGCGACGATCCCATCGACGAGCACGTCGTCGATCGCCAATTCGTGGCGGCCCGGTTCGGCGGCGAGGTCGAGCACGAGGTGGGTGACCACGGCTCCGCTCAGGTCGCCGGTCGGCCCATGCTCGGCCCGCAGGGCGAGCAATTGGCGGCGGAGGCCGGCCGGCAGTCCGCCGACCGCCAACGATTCCCACCGCTCGACGTCGGTCGATTGGCTCCCCGGCACGAGCACCGCGACCACCTTGCCGGCGGCGGTCCGCGGAAAGTTCGGCAGCTCGACACGTGCACAGAGCCGCACGTCGGGGCGGTTGGAGCGCACCCAAAGGTTGGCACGCCATTCGTCGATCACCGCCGCCGCCTGGAGCGGCAGGGCAACGCGCAGGGTCGTGCCGCTCCCCGCCTCGACGACGATCCGTTCGGATCCCTGACCGCGGTGCGCCGGCGGACCGCCGCGCGCCTGTTCGACGAGCCGGGCGCCCGAGTCGTTCTCCGCCAGCTGCCAGGTGGCCGGGGCGGCATCCTCGCAGCCGTCCTCGAACGTCGTCGCCGCTCCACGGGGCACGGGCCCGACGCTGCTCCCCACCAGCACCAGCGCCACGAACACGGCCCGGCGGCCCCCGCCCCGGCGAGGCCACGCCGCGGCCCGGGCCGAGGAGCCGGAGCGGGAGCGCGGCAGCGGCGGGCGGTCGAGATGCACGGCGGACTCCGGTCCCGGGCGGACGGCCGGCGGGATTCCGGACCACGCGGGGTGGGAGTCGTACCAGCCGCTGCGGTCCCGGCTCCAGCCCAAGTGGCGGGTCGCGGGCCCACCGAGGAGACCACCCAACCGCCGCCAGCGGCGCAACCGTTGCCGTCGGCCGCATCCTGCGGCCGATCGCTTCGTCCGCGGGCTGCAGCGAGGCGGTTTGCCCTCCCCCCCCGATCGTCCCGGCGGGCCCGGCGGCCCGCGGCGCATGGGGTAAAGTAGTGGGGGGTTTTCGCCATGCAGCCAACCACCGCCGAGGAGCTCGCTCACCTCGCCCAGGAACTCGAGCTGGTTCCCGGGACGAAGCTCAGCGAGGCATGGTCCGAGCTCGGTGGGCACAACGTCCCGATCGATCAGCTCGGCGCTCTCCTGCTGCGCCGGGAACTGCTCTCGTCCTACCAGCTCGAGCGGCTCCTCCGTGGCGACCGCCGCGGCTTCTACTACGGCACGGCGAAGGTCCTGTACCAGGTCGGCGCCGGGGCATTCGCCCGCGTGTACCGCGCCGTCAGCACCGTCGACGGCGGGATCCTCGCCGTCAAGGTCCTCCGGGCCCGCTACAACGCCGACGCCGAGAAGTGCAAGGCGTTCCGCCGCGAAGGGGAGATGGGCCGGCTCCTCCGCCATCCCAACATCGTCGCCATCGAGGACGTCGGCCAGGAGCACACCTCGAGCTACATCACGATGGAGTTCGTCGAGGGACAGACGCTCCGCGAGCTGGTCAAGATCCGCGGTGCCGTCGACCTCGTGCGCGGGCTCGACCTCGTGATCCAGATGGCGGCGGGCCTCGAATACGCCCACCGGCGCGGCGTCACCCACCGCGACCTCAAGGCCTCCAACGTCCTGATCTCGTCGCTCGGCAAGACGAAGCTCGTCGACTTCGGTCTCGCCGGGATCGACGCCGACACCGGCGACAAGGCCCTCGGCAAGGTCGAGCATCCGCGCACGATCGACTACGCGACGCTCGAGAAGCTCTCGGGGATGAAGGACGACGGGATCCGCAGCGACGTCTTCTTCCTCGGGACTCTCGGCTACTCGGCCCTCGGCGGGGCACCGGCACTGGTCGAATCGCGCGATCGTGCGGTCCGCGCCGATCCGCGCCGCTTCACCACGATCGTGCCGCTGGGGACGCGCAACCCTGCGCTCCCGCGCGACGTGATCGAGGTCGTGTCGCGGATGATGCACCTCGACCCGCTCGAGCGCTGGCAGACGGTGACCGACGCCAAGCGGGCCCTCGAGCAGGTGTTCGAGAAGTACTCCGGCGAAGCGGCCGTGGCGGCGGCAACCCCGGTGAGCGCTGCTGCCACCGCACCGGCGGCGCTGCCCGACGACGGCGACCATCCCAAGGCCGTCAGCCGCGGCTCGCTGATGCTCGTCGAGCGCGCGGGGCGTGCCCAGCAGACGCTCCGCGACTTCTTCACCAAACTCGGCTACAAGGTGTTGATCACGGAAAACCCGCAGCGGGCGCTATCGCGGTTCTCGACGACGCCGATCCCGGCCGACGGCCTCGTGCTGTCGGCACAGTCGCTCGGCGAACCGGCGGTCGAGGCATTCAACAAGCTGACGAGCGATCCATTCTTCTCGCAGGTCCCCGCCGTGCTCCTCGTGGGCCAGCGCCAGGAGGCGTTGGCCGAGCGGGCGACCGTCGACGCGCGGCGGAAGGTGATCGCCACGCCGTTCCACACCCGCGACATGGCGCGGCTCCTCGCCGAGATCCTCGAGCGCGTCGCCTGAGCGCACCGCACGCGCCGGCCGTCCCGCGGCCGGTCGGGGCCACGGAGGGCTTTGTCCACGGAAAGCTAGCGCTGGTAGGCGGGGAGGTAGTGCATGTAGACCTCCAGCGCCATCGTCGCCAACGCCGTCGAATAGCACTTCGCTTGGCCGTTGAGCCGCTCCTCCCCCCAGCCTGGCCACGAGCCGTCGGTCGCCTGGGCATCGAGGAGGAACGACCGGACGCGCCCGTTCCAGGCCGCCCACTGCCGTTCCCCTGCCTGGAAGTGGGCCTGCATCGCGTAGTAGTTCATGTAGTGGAAGTAGTCGTCCATCTGTGGACGGTACTCGCGCTTCTGGAGCGACGCCAGCGCCGCCTCGACGGCCGGGTCGTCGTAGCGCCCCAGCAGCGTCAGCGACAGCGCGCCGGCCGCCGACTGGGCGTTCTTCACCCCCTGGCCGGGCTGGTAGGCGAAGCCCCCCTCGGGCCGCGCGCAGCTCTTCACGTAGCGGATCGCACCCTCGATCGTCTCCTCCGGTACCGCGAAGCGGGCGTTCTGCGCCGCCCGTAGCGCCACCACCTGCATCACCGTCACGCTCAGGTCGGCATCCTGGGGTTTCGGCTGGTAGCGCCAGCCCCCCTCCCGGTTCTGTGACTTGACGATCACGTCGACGGCCGCCTGACAGGCCTCGCGCATCTCCGCATCGGCCACCCAGCCCGACGCCTCGATCAGGGCGAGCGTCGCCAGACCGTGCTCGTACATCGGGCCGTGCGAGTGGCCGCCGGCGCGGACGAGGAGATCGTCGGGGCGCCGGGCGGCGAGCAGGCCGTCGACGGCGCGGCCGACCGTCTCGCGGTACGGCCCCCGTCCGGGCACGTGGCCGCGGCCGAGGAAGGCGAGCAGGCAGAGCGAATCGATACCGGTGTTGGACTGCTGCGACAGGCCGTGCGGCCACGACCCCGACGCATCCTGACGGCTGGCGAGGTACTCCAGCGCGCGGTCGACCGCGGCCTCGACGCGAACCAGCTCCGCCGTGTCGCCGTCGGCCGCCTCGAGCACGCTGGCGCCGAGGCAAGCGGCCACGACCATCACCGCACGTCCGACGATCCGCACCGTGCTCATGCCCGCCTCCGCCGTCGTCCCAGGGGTCAACTCAATCCCGACAGCCGGCGGATGCCGACGTCGATGCAGTACAGCGTCACCAGCAATGCCAGCACCGGCCAGGTGTCCCAGACGTCGTCCTCCTCGACGCGGCGCGAGGCCACGGTGGCGTCGGGGAGCCGCCCCGGCAGCGTCGCCAGCGCGGCCGGCTCGACGATCGCGCCGCCGCTGAGGTCCGCCAGCGCCGCCAGCGTGTCGCGATCGACGTCGGGGCGCGCCCGCTCGCGCGTCGGCTCGGCGACGATGCACTCGCCCGCCAACGGCGCCGCCGCCACGCCGTACTCCACCACGTAGCGGCCCGCGGCGGCGGGAACGAATCCCCCCTGCCACAGCCCCGGCCGGGCGCCGGGCTGGAGCGCCACCGTCCGTTCCCCGCCGGGCCCGTCGACGGTCACCGTGCGCGGTCCGGCAGTGACCGGCTGCTTGCCCTCGTCGACGAGATTCATCTCGATCGTCACCGGGGCGTCGGGCTCGCACTGCGCCGGCGCGACGACCAGCCACGAGGCGTCGGTGGGGCGATCGTCGCGGCGCGCGACGTCGCGGAGGAGCTGTCCCCAGAACCGCCAGAACAACGGGTCGCCGATGTTGCGCCGCCAGCGGAACGTCTCCTCGATCCCGATCCAGGCAACGCGGCCGCGCCCGGCCGGCGCCTCGGCGACGAGCACCACCGCCCCGCGCCCGTCGGGACCGTCGACCTCCGCCAGCGCCGTCGCCGCCGGCCGCGGCCGGCGCGCCGCGGCGACGCGGAAGAACGACGGCATCGCCCCCCACGCCGCCCGGTTGCGCACCGCGTCGCCCGAGAGGGCGAACGCCGGATGCATCGCCCCCCGCGCCGTGACCCGCATCCGGAACGGCTTGAAGGCCGGCGCCTCGAGCGCCCCGCTGCCGCCGCCGGCGGCCCGGTCGACTTCGACGGGAAACAGTTCGGCGAGCGGCCCGTCGGGGTAGTCGCGCGGCAGGTGGGCACTCCCCGGCTGGAACACCACCCCGACGCCGCGCCGCGCCACCGCCTCGGCCAGCGCCGTCTGGGCCGCGCCGGGCAGTGCGGCGGCGGGCACGTCGCCGAGGACCACCAGGTCGTAGGCCGCCCAGTCGTCGATCGTCGCGGGGAGCGCGGCTGCCGTCCCGTCGGCGACCAGCGTCACCGTGGCGTCGAACCCGGTGTCGCGGCGGATGCAGTGGTCGATGAAGCGGAGGTCCCAGCGCGGCAGCGAATCGACCAGCAGGACCTTCGTCTTCCGCTCGCTGACCTCGATGGCCACGCCGACGGCGTTGTTCTCGCGGACGATCTCTTCCGGCTCGACCGCGACGGCGACCTCCAGCCGCGCCGTGCCGGCGACCGTCGCGTGCCAGGAAAACACCGCCTGCTGCCGGCCGTCGCGGAGCGCGAGGGGAAACGACTCGATGACCGCGCCCGTGCCGTCGCGCGCCTCGACGGCGACCTTCCGCCCCGCCAGGCCGGCCGACTCGATCGTGGCGACGACCGTCACGACGTCGTCGAGGGCCACGACCGGCGGCGCGAGGACGTCGGCCACGGCGAGATCGACGGGGGGCTCGGCCGAGCCGATCGGCACCGCGAAGACGGGCCCCGGCGCCTGGCCGCCGCGCGCGTCGATCGCCCGCCGCGCCGCTTCGAGCGGGTCGATGCCGACCGTCGAGCGGCCGTCGGAGACGATCACCACCCCGGCCAGGGCCCGGTCGGAGGCATCGTCGAGGGCCAGCTGCAGCGCCGCGCCGAGGGCGGTGTCGGCGCCGCTCTGCTCGCCGGCCGCAGAGGGGCGCGCGGCGGCGTCCGGGTCGCGCGCCTGGCGGCGCGGGCGGCGGTCGAACTCGTAGCGGCGCAGCTCGAAGCGCCGGGCGAGTTCCTCGAGGGCGCCGCCGTCGCGTTCCTGCGTCCGTTCGATGGCGGCGACGAGCTCGGCCCTCGTCACCGTCGCCACCCGGGCCACGGCCGCGGCCGGCCCGCCGTCGTCCCCGGTCGGCCGGTCGAGACCGGCGACGCGAGTCAGGTCGCCGATCGAGTCCTCGGCGAGGCGCCCGACCGGCAGGTGCATGCTGTCCGAGGTGTCGACGAGCAGGGCGACGACCGGCTTCTCCTCGACGCGCGACAAGATCCGCAGCGCGGGGCCGGCAAGGATCAGCAGAAACAGTGCCAGCACGGCGGTCCGGCAGACGTCGAGCGCCCGGCGCAGGCCGCGCGGCAACCACGGGAAGCGCTGCCGGTGCCGCCGCGAGATCCACCATGCCGCCAGCACGAGCGCCGGCAGGCCGACCCACAACACCTGGGGCCGCTCCCACTGCCACTCGACGCGCTCGACAGCGGCGGTCATCCCGTGACCGATGCCGCACCAGCGCATCACCGTCGCCGCGAGGTGGCTCATGGAGTCTCGCCCGCCGGCGCGACGTCTTTGCCGAGACGGCGGAAGTAGGTGTCGATCACCTCGCGGTAGGCCGCGGGGCCCTGCTCGCGCATCCCCTCGAGGAGCGGATCGCGGACCCGTGGCGGGAGGCGCTCGAGCGCCGCGCGCTGGCGGGCGTCGAGGCCGCGGAGAGGCGATTCGAGGTCGCGGCGCGCGTTGCGCCCGCCGCCGTCGGTGGGCGAGTCGCCAGGGTCCTCGCTGTCCCCCGCGCCGTCCCCTTTCGCTCCCTGGCCATCCCCCGGTTCGTCGCCGTCACCGGGCTGGCTCGCCCCTTCTCCCTGCTCGGAGCTGCCGTCGGCGTTCTGGTTCCGGGCCTTCCGCGCCGCGATCCGCCGCGCCCGGTCGGCCATCCGCAGCGCCTCGCGGACCTCGCGGCTGGCGAGCAGCTCGTCGATCGTCGTCGGGAGCGGTTCGTCGACCGCGGCCCCGTCGGCGCTGTCGGCGGCAGGGCGCGGCCGGGCAGCCGGGGCGTCGGCCGCGGGCGCGGGTGTCTCCCCGGGCGCGGCGTCCCCGTCGTAGCGATCGTCGGCGGCGGGGGGTCCCGACAGCGGCAGCCGCCCCGTGAGTTGGCCTGTGAGGCGCTCGGCCATCGCTCCCGCCTCCGCCGCTTGGTCGCGCCCCGCGGCGATCCGCGCGGCGAGTGGATCGGCGGCGGGTTGCGGGGGCGCGGCTCCATCGGGAGGCGCTGGGACGGCAGCGGCGGGTGCGTCGGCTGGCGCGGCGGGAGCCGCCGCCTGGCCATCGGGATTCGGTGCGGCCGATGCGGAAGCTGGGGCGACCGGCCGGCCGAGGATCTGCTCGACCTCGCCGACCTGCGTGGTGGCGACGCGCTCTTCCTGGCGCTGCCGCGCCAGCGCCGCGGCCCGGTCCGTATCGGGCAGGGCGGTATCCGCGGCGGCGGCGGCCGCAGCCGCCGCCGCCTCGTCACGGCGCTGGGCACTCGCGGCGAGATCAGTGGCACGCCGGGCAAGGTCGTCGGCGAGGGTTTCGATCCGCCGGGCCGCGCCGGCGGCATCGAGCTTGGTGCCGGTCTGTTTCGCCGCGCGGGCGAGCCGCGCGGCGGCCTCGGCGATCGCCGAGGGCTCCGGGGCCCGGGCGATCCGCTCGAGCTGGGCGGCGGCCGCTTCGAGCGCTTCCTCGCGATCGAGCGACTCGCCGAGCTTGCCAGCCTCGTCGGCAAGCGCGCCGATCTCGGCCGCGATCGACGGCGGCACGAGGGGGCTGCCTGCCGCCTGTGCCACGGCCTTCCGCAGCGCCTCTTCGACGCGCCGGGCTTCGGCGCGCCGGGCCGCGAGGAACCGATCGAGCCGCTCGAGCGCCGCGCGGTCCTGCGGGCCGAGGGCGGCGGCGGCTTCGTCCCCTTTCTGCTGTGCGCTGGCGACCGCTTCGGCGGCCGCCCGGTCGCGTTCGCTGTCCGGCTGGCCGTCGGCGGCCGCCTTCGCCGCCCGGGCGGCTTGTTCGAGCGCCGCCAGGGTGTCGCTTCCGACCGCCTCGAGAAGCTGCTCGCGCTGGCTGTCGAGACCGTCTCCCTCGCGGGCCGCGTTGGCCGCCATCTCCTCGGCGAACCGCCGCGCCTGCTCGAGCGCCGGGACCTGCGATTCGGCGAGGGCGTTGTCCGGCGGCAGGACGACCGTGACCCGGTGCAGGGACGACTCGACCTCCTGCCCCTTGGTGTCGCGGACGACGAGCTTCCACGCCACCCCGCGCCCCGGCTCGAGGCCGAGCCGCTCCGCCGTGACGCTCGTGGTGAAGGCGATCCGCGCATCGGGGGGGCGGTCGGCCGGCGAGACGCCGGCGAGCGGCTCGGGCGCCGAGAGATGGTCGCCATCGGGTCCGATGCGGATCGCGATCGAGTCGATCCCCCAGTCGTCGAACGCCTCGGCCTCGATGACGACGTCGTCGGGCACCTCGAGGGGGAGCATCTCGGCGGGGCTCGCGATCACCAGCGCCGGGGGCCGGTCGACGGTGGGAACGATCTCGACCGGCGGCACCGGCACGCTGCGGTGCCCGTGCGCGTCGACGAACGACACCGTCGCCCAAGTCCGTGCTGCCACCGGCACCGCCGCCAGCCAGCGGCCGCCGTCGGTCCCTTCCGTGGCCTCGCGCCGCGCCGCGACGCGGCCGGTCTCGCGGTCCACCGGGCGCTCGACAGCCCGCGTGCCGCGCGTCATCCAGCCCGGCCGGTCGAGCACCGCGCGGCCACCGTCGACCTCGAACGTCGCCGTGCCGACGCTGCGGCCGGCGAGCGCCGGCAGCGACGCCAGCGGCGCCCACAGCCTTGTCCACGCGCCCGGTTCGGGCAGCGGCCCGGCGACAAACCGCCGCACCCCTTCGACCGGAGCGCCGCTGCCGTCGCCCCACACGACCTCGAAGCGGACCGTCTCGGATTCGAGGCGCACGGCGATCCGCCGCGGCGGGGCGGCGGGATCGGTGCGCGCCATCACCATGAACGCCTTGTCGGCCGGTGTGTCGCGCGGCAGCAGCAGCGGCTCGAGCCGCGTCCGCAGCGTCGCCGCCCGTCCCGCCTCGCAGACGAACGCCTTCAGGCCCCCCGAGGCATGGGCCGTGGTCCAGCGCCACGGCTGCGGCACGACGGCGTCGCGCGGCAGATCGTCCTCGAACCAGACGCGCTCGTCGAACGCCTCGACCTCGTCGGTGACCACGGTCCGCTCGGCGAGCTTCGCCTCCCCCGCGGCGGCGTCGGGCCTGACCCGCGCGGTGAACTCGACCGTCGCCCCCTCCGGCGCCTCGATCCGCGCCGGCGAGCCGATCACCGGGAGCGGGGCGTCGATCCGCATGTAGGCCGGCAGGCGGATCGCCGGGACGAGGGCCTCGATGGCGGGGCGGTCGAGAACGGTGATCGCGTGCGTCCGCGTCCAGGTGCCGCCCCCCTCGACCCGGTAGCGGGCCGCCGCGGAGAGCCCCTCGAGGGCGACGACGAACCGCTCGCCGTCGCGCCGCATCGGGTAGCGCAGCTGGCGGCCGGAACCGTCGTCGAGGACCAGGTCGGCCGCCGGGGCGCTGCCGCGCGCGACCGTCGCCGCGATCTCCAGCGGCTCGTCGACGAGCACCTCGAGGTCGCCGGGAACGGCGAACTGCAGCAGTGTCGCCGGCGGGATGTCGGCGGTCGGCGACAGGAGCCGGGACAGCGTCGTCGTGAACCGCTCGCCGAACCCCCCGAACAGCGCGAGCCCCGTCGCCAGCGCCACCGCCGCCAGGCCCGTGCCGCGGCGCAGCGTGTCCCAGCGGATCACGCTCCCGGGGCGGAAGTGCTCGAGGCGGGCGCGGGTCTGGTCGAGGAGCCGCGCCAGCAGGTCGGGGCGCGTGCGGTGGAGGTGTCCGGGGCGCCGGCCGAGGTCGAGCACCGTGAGCAGCCGGTTCTGCATCCCCCCCACCGCCCGTTCGATGCGCAGTGCCACCGCGTCGAGCACCGGCCGGCGCCAGGCGGGCACGGCGAGGAAGGCCGCGGCCGCGGCGGACACCGCCAGCCACCAACCGCACCATGCGGCCACCCGCGCCGGCACGCCGAGGGGTACCACCAGATCGACGACCACGCCGCCGACGACCCAGGCAAGTGCGACCGCGGCGACGAGCACCAGCCCGGTGGCGATCGACACGGCGATCACGCGCCGGCGCACCGAGGCGACCAACGCGCCGAACGCCTCGACCGTTTCCGCCGCGCCGTGAGGTGACGATCCGCTGGCCATCCGCTCCTCCTCGCTGCCGTGCACCCTGTGCCCCGGTCAGACGCTCCCCGGTTCGACGCCGTCGACCACCTGCCCGAGCCGCCCCGCGAGCCGCCCGAGCCAGCCGCGCAGCCCCGCCACCCCCTCCCCCGCGACCGGCGGCGCCAGGGTGCTCAACACGAACTCGACGGCGAACACCGCCAGCGCCGTTCCGATCAGCCAGCGCCAGATCTCGCGCCGGCCGCCGAGCGTGCCGGCGAGCACCGGATCGTCGCCGCTACCGGCCAGGTAGGTCACCGCGCGGGGAGCGAGGATCCGGCTCAATTCGGCTTCGCCGAGGTGCTCGAGCAGCGCCCCGTCGACGTCGCGGTTGACCGCCATCCCGAGGCGCAGCGGTTCGTCGCGGCTCCCTGCGGGCGGTTCGATCGTGAAGTCGTAGTGGCCGACGGCGAGCGTCTCGGTCAGGGCGCCGGTGGCATGGCCGTCGCCGGCCACCAGTTCGATGGCGCGGCGCCCCCCGGCCGGGTCGGTGACCTCGACCGTCGCCCGGCGCCAGGCTTCGTCGACGCGGACCGGCGCCGGCTCCCCGGGCCGGACCGACTCGGCGACCACGGCCGCCGCGGGCCGGCGGACATGCTGGACGGCGCGGAGGAGGATCGGCACGAACGCCGGGTGGACCGGGAGCGATGACCAGTCGGGGGTGAAGGCGAGCCCGGAGACGAGCACGCGGCCGCGGCCGATCCGCGTCTCGGCGACCACCGGCGTGCCGTCGGCGAGCCGGGCGAGCACGATCACCGGCGGCCGCGAGGAGGCGCCCTCCCCCTCGGCGGCGGCTAGCGTTACGCGCCGGAAGACGCGGAGCGTTTCCAGGCCGACGGTCCCCGTCGCCGCGCCGCCGTCGCGCCCCGCGCGGAACGGCCCGAACACCGGGTGCGAGGTGTCGACCTCGCCGAGCGTCGTCCCGGCGTCGGTTTCGTCGGGATCGCCGGCCGCCGGCCGCAGCGTCAGCGCCGCGGCGTTCTTGCCCCGGGCATCGCCGAGGACCGGCAGGTCGCCACGGCCGTCGCACCGTGGTCCAGCCGCCACCACCAGCCCGGCCCCTCCCTGCACCTGCCGCCGCACCCACAGCGAGCGGGCGCCGTCGAGACGGACGTCGGCAAGCACGATCACGTCGGCGGCGTTGACGCGGGACTCATCGAGCTTGTCGCCGCGGACGAGCGTCACGTCGAGGCTGCGCGCGATCTCGCGGTTGAGCCCGTCGCCGGCGCCGTCGGGGCCGGGGAGAGGACCGTCGCCGGCGAGCGTCTCCAGCGGCGCCTCGAGCGCCGCGGCGACGAACAGACCGGGGTCGTCGATCCCGCGCGCGTCGGCCGGGGCGACGACGAGGACGTCGACCCGCGGTTCGACGGCCAGCGCGAACACCAGCGCGTCGTCCTCGGGAAAGGCATCGGCCGGGATCTGGAGGCGGCCGCGGATCACCCCGGCGCGGCGCGGCACCACCGCCAGTGTCCGGGTCACGGTCGTTCCCGGCTGGACGACCACCGTCTCCTGCGCCGCCAGCTCGTCGTCGAGGAGAACCGACACGGTCTTCTCGACCGGCTCGGTGCCGGCCACGGCGACCCGGGCGGTGATCTCGACCGGCAGGCCGACCACCGGCCGCTGCGCGCGCGGTGGGTCGCCGAGCAGTGCCGCATTGGCGACGCGGCCGACGTGGCCGACGTCGAGCACGACCAGGCGAGCATCCGGAGGCAGCGTCCGCGCCGTGCCGTCGGCGCCGAGCCGCCGCCAGGCACGGGCCTCGCCATCGGTCACGATCCACGCCGTCCGTGCCCCGCGCGGCGGCCCCGACAGCCCCTCCACCAGCGCCGCGCCGAGGGCCGCCGGGCCGGGATCGGCGGCCAGCGTATCGAGCGCGGCGCCGAGGCGGCGGCCGTCGCCGAGCGCCGCCCGGTGGAGCACCGTGGGCTGCACGCCGGCGCGGACGAGCGTCACGAAATCCCCCGGCCCGAGCCGGGCGGCGGCGGCCCGGATCGCCTCGCGGATCCGGTGCAGGGCCGAGGTCCCCTCGCTCACCAGCCCGGTGGAGAGGCCGACGTCGGCGACGAACACCACCTCGCGCCCACCGCGCTCGCCGAACAACCCGGCGAGGCGCTGGATCACCGGCCGGGCGAGGGCGGCGACGACGAGCACGACCAGCGCCGTCCGCAGCGCGAGGAGCAGCCACTCCAGGAGCCGCAGGCGCCGGCGCTGCTGGACGTAGCCGTCGAGCAGGAAGCGGAACGTCGGCAGCTCGATCTCGCGGATCCGGAAGCGCTCGAGCAGATGGAGGATCAGCGGTACGGCCGCCAGCGGCAGGAACCAGAGGAGGGCGGGATTGAGCATGGCGGGGAGCGGGCTCGTCAGCCCGAGACGCGGGCCCGACGGGCGAGGTAGGCGGCGAGCAGATCCTCGAACGGCTGGTCGGTGAGCACCATCTCGTAGCCGATCGAGCGTTCGAGACAGGCGGAACGGACGGCGGCGAGGAAGGCCTCGAAGCGTTCGCGGTAGGCGGCCCGGACGAGGCGCGGGTTGGCGACGAGGCGCCCCTCCCCCTCCATGTCGCGGAACCGTGCCGAGCGCTCCCAGGGGAAGTCGCGCTCGGCGGGATCGACGACGTGGAACACCACCAGATCGTGGCGCCGGTGGCGGAGCAGCGACAGGCCGGCGTCGATCGCGGCCGGGTCGTCGAGCAGGTCGCTGACGAGGATCACGATCCCGCGCCGCGGCAGCCGCCCGGCGACCTCCGCCAGCACGCCCCGGATGCCCGTGTCGCCCCCGGGGGTGGCGCTGGCCAGCGCCGTGAGCAGGTGGCGGAAGTGATGGGCCACGCTCCGCGGGGGGATGAACTGGCCGATGCCCTCGGCGAACGTCACCAGCCCGGCGGCGTCGTTCTGCCGGAGAGCGAGGTGGAGCAGGGAAGCGGCCAGCCCCCGGCCGAAGTCGAGCTTGGTCGTCCCCCCGGAGGCGAATCCCATCGACCGGCTCGTGTCGAGGACGACGGTGAGGCGCGTGTTGGTCCGGTCCTCGAACAGCTTGACGAAGTAGCGGTCGGTCTTGGCCAGCAGCTTCCAGTCGAGCGAGCGCAGTTCGTCGCTGGGGGTGTAGGGGCGGTGGTCGGCATACTCGACGCTCGACCCGAAGAACGGGCTGGGGTGGATGCCGGAGAGCAACCCCTCGACGGCGCTCCTCGCCACCATCTCCAGGCGCGCCACCAGCGCCAGCGCCCGGGGGTCGACGACGCCGCCGAGGGCCGGCGCGGGGCGCGGCGGCTCGCTCGGCGGGGTACGGGAGGCCATGGCAGGGTCCTGCGAGGCGGCGGGCCGCGGTCAGGTCGTCTCGGGAACGGCGTCGAGGAGCGTGTCGATGATCGCGTCGGTGGTGATCCCCTCGCTCTCGGCGGTGAAGCTGGCGACGAGGCGGTGGCGGAGCACTGGTTTGGCGACGGCGCGGACGTCGTCGAACGCCGCGCTCGGCCGGCCGTCGAGCAGCGCGCGGGCCTTGGCACCGAGGAGCAGCGCCTGGCAGGCGCGCGGGCCCGCGCCCCACGACAGCCAGCGGCGGATGTCGGGGCGGGCCGCCGGATCCCCGGGGCGCGTGGCCCGCGCGAGGCGGACGGCGTAGGCCGCGACCGGCTCGGCGACGATCACCTCGCAGACGACCGCCTGGATGCGGAGGATGTCGGCCTCGGTGAGCACCGGCTCGAGTTCCACGGCGTGGCCCGAGGTCGTCGCCGTGGCGACGCGGATCTCGTCCTCCAGCGACGGGTAGTCGACCGTCACCTTGAACATGAACCGGTCGAGCTGCGCTTCGGGGAGCGGGTAGGTGCCCTCGCTCTCGATCGGGTTCTGCGTACCGAGCACGAAGAACGGCTGCGGGAGGTCGAACGACCGCCCGGCGACGGTGACGTGGTATTCCTGCATCGCCTGGAGGAGCGCCGCCTGCGTCTTCGGCGGCGTCCGGTTGATCTCGTCGGCGAGGACGAGGTTGGCGAACACCGGTCCCTTCACGAACCGCAGCTCGCGGCCGCCGGTGGTCTTGTCCTCCTGGAGGATCTCGGTCCCGGTGATGTCGGAGGGCATCAGGTCGGGGGTGAATTGGATCCGGCTGAAGCGCATCGACAACAGCCGGGCGAGGCTCGAGATCATCAGCGTCTTCGCCAGCCCCGGCACCCCTTCGAGGATGCAGTGTCCTTTGCAGAACAGGGCCATCAGCAGCAGGTCGAGGACCTCTTCCTGGCCGACGATCACCCGCGACAGTGCCGCCACCATCCGGCGATGGGCGGCGGCCACCCCCTCCGCCTCGCCGGCCACGGCCTCGGGTGCGGTCGCGCGGGTGGCGGTGGCGGCGCGGGCGTCGGCGGGGACCATGGCAGACTCCGGGGGGGGCGGTTGCGACCGGGTGCTGGGCGAAACCGCTCGGGGATCATCTTCCTGCCGCGAGGGCAGCGTGTCGAGTTGCCGCCGCGTGCCGGGGCGGGGCTCAGGGGCGCTCGAGCAGCCGATCGATCGCGCCGCCGGCGAGCGCTGCGGCGAACGCCTCACGATCGGGGTAGATCGCCCGGGCGGTGAGGAGCACGACCCAGTTGTGGACCAGCGGCGTGATCGCCACCACGACGGCGCCGTGTCGCGAGGCCTCCCAGATCTCGATCGCCGTCCCCATCGAGGCCTCGGGCACGAAGGCCACGACGAGATCGGCCCGGCGGCACATCCCGACGTGGGCCTCGAACACGTCGCGCGCCTGCTCCAGCCCGTAGTCGACGGACATGGCGTGCCGGGCGAAGGGGTCGTAGACTTCGGCCTCCGGCCAGCGATCGACGAGGAGACTCCGCAGCGCTTCGCGGTAGCCCTGGTCGTGGACGAGGTTCCCCACGTGGGAGCCCTGCATGATGCCGGCGAGGAACACGCGCATGACGACCCCTTCGAGGGCGACGGCTTCGAAACGGAAGGCACCCTCGGGGGCGGCGGCAAAACCGGCGCCCCGTCCGCGGGCGTCGGGCGGGAGTCTACGGCCGAGCGCCGCACCCGCGAAGCCGACGGCCGGACCGCAGCCCGACCTCGCCGCGGCGCGGCGCGTGGTCCTCGACCTGCTGGCGATCCCAGGTGTGTCGGGGGACGAGAAGCGGGTCGCGGAGCGGATCGTCCACTGGCTGGTCGAGGCGGGCTGCCCGCGGGCGGCGATCTCCTTCGACAACGCCCACACCAAGACCCCGACGGCCGGCAACGTCGGCAACCTGATCGTCAAGCTCCCCGGCACCCGGCCGGGACCGCGCCGCCTGCTGATGGCCCACATGGACACCGTGCCGGTGTGCCTCGGGGCGAAGCCCAAGGTCAGTGGCCGGTTCGTCGCCAGCGCCGACCCCGCCACCGGCCTCGGGGCCGACGACCGCGCCGGCTGCGCCGTGGTGCTGTCGACGGCGCTGGCGATCCTCCGCCAGGGGCTCGATCATCCGCCGCTGACGCTGCTGTTCGCGATCCAGGAGGAAGTCGGCCTGTACGGGGCGCGGTATGTCAAAGCGGCCGACCTCGGCCGGCCGCGGCTGGCGTTCAACTTCGACGGCGGCGCGGTGGAGAAGATCACCGTCGGGGCGACCGGTGGCTACCGGATGGACATCGCCGTCACCGGCCTGCCGAGCCATGCCGGCGTGGCTCCGGAAAAGGGGGTGTCGGCGATCGCGATCGCGGCCCTGGCGATCGCCGATCTCGTCGCCGGTGGCTGGCACGGCCTGGTCGAGAAGGAAGGAAAGCGCGGCACGAGCAACGTCGGCACGATCCACGCCGGGAGCGCCACCAACGTGGTCGCCGATTCGGCCGCGCTCCGCGCCGAGGCGCGGAGCCACGATCCGGTGTTTCGCGCGAAGATCGTCAAGGCGATCGAGACGGCCTTCCAGACGGCGGCGAAACGCATCAAGGCGGCCGACGGCACCACCGGCCGCGTCGCCTTCGACGGCCGGCTCGACTACGAGGCCTTCCGGCTGGAGGCCGACGAGCCGTGCGTCGTCGAGGCGACGGCGGCGGTCCGCGGCGTCGGCCTCACCCCGCGGCCGGAGGTTTCCAACGGCGGTCTCGACGCCAACTGGATGGCGGTCAACGGCGTCCCGACCGTGACGCTCGGCTGCGGGCAGATGGAGATCCACACCACCAAGGAGCGGCTCGACCTCGAAGCCTTCGAGACCGCCTGTCGGGTGGCGTTGCGGCTGGCCACCGGAGGTTGAACAGATGCCAGGGAAGGCGCGGCGGGGTTTGGCGGTCGACCGCGTCCACCGGGGCGACTGCCTCGAGCTGCTCGCCCGCGTGCCCGACGGCACCGTCCATCTCGCGTTCGCCGATCCGCCGTTCAACATTGGCTACGACTACGACACCTACGACGACCGTCGCTCAACCGACGACTACCTCACCTGGTCGCGCCGCTGGCTGGCCGAGGTCGTCCGCGTGCTCCGCTCCGACGGCACGTTCTGGCTGGCGATCGGCGACGAGTACGCCGCCGAATTGAAGGTCCTGGCGACCCGTGAGCTCGGCCTGGCCTGCCGCAGTTGGGTGGTCTGGTACTACACGTTCGGCGTCAACTGCCGGCAGAAATTCAGCCGCTCGCACGCGCACCTGTTTCATCTCGTCCGCGACCCGCGCGCCTTCACCTTCAACACCGACGCGATCCGCGTGCCGTCGGCGCGCGAGCTGGTGTACGGCGACCGCCGTGCCGACCCCACCGGCCGCCTCCCCGACGACACCTGGATCCTGCGGCCCCAGGACCTCCCCGACGGGTTCGGGGCCGATGGCGACACCTGGTACTTCCCGCGGGTCTGCGGTACCTTCAAGGAGCGCAGCGGCTGGCACGGCTGCCAGATGCCCGAGCAGCTCCTCGGCCGGATCATCCGCGCCTCGAGCAACCCCGGCGATCTCGTACTCGATCCGTTCGCCGGGAGCGGCACGACGCTGGCGGTGGCGAAGAAGCTGCGCCGGGCGTTCCTCGGCTGCGAACTGTCGGCCGCGTATGCGGCGCGGATCCGCAAGCGCCTCGCGGCGAGCGCCCCCGGAACCCCCCTCGACGGCGCTCCCGAGCCGCTCAAGAGCGTGCCGACCACGGCCGCCGGCCGTCGGCTCGGCGGCAGCGGGGGCGCGACGAGGGGGAAACCGTCGCGAGAGGAGCGCCAACGTCTCTTGTTTCCAAAGCGGCGGGTCTGATTGAATCCGGGTATTGGCACCCACCGCGCCCCGGTCGCCCCTGCCATGCCCATCCCCCCCTCCCGGCCGAAACCCGACCAGCAGACGGCCGGTCGACCGCCGGCGGCCCCCGGCGGCGGCACGGGGTTCGTCGGTCCCCCGGCCGATGGCGGGCTGTCGATCGATCGACTCGCCCAGGCCTTCGCGGCGATGATGGGTTCGGCCGATCCGTGGACGCCGCGCGCCGAGCCGGCGGTGGCCCAGGAGGATGCCTCACCGTCGCTCGACGACGACGGCCTCGCTCCCGGCGCCGAGGAGGGCTGCCGTGTCGATCCGGCGACGATCCTCGAGGCGTTGCTGTTCGTCGGCCAGCCCGACGGCGCGGCTTTGTCGGGGAGGCGCGTCGCGGCGCTGATGCGCGGCGTCCGCGCCCAGGAGGTCGACGAGCTCGCCGCCGAGCTCGAGCGTCGCTACCGGGCCAACGGTTGCCCCTACGAGGTCGTGCCCCGGGACGACGGCTGGGTGATGCGCCTGCGTGGCGAGTTTGCCGGCGTCGGCCGGGTGAGCGAGGCCCGCGCCCGGCTCGTGCGCCTCGATGCCGAGGCCCTCGACGTCCTCGCGGTGGTGGCCTGGAACCAGCCGGTCCCCCGCGACCGTCTGGTGGCACTGGGCTGTGATGCCCCCCCGGCGACGCTCCGCACGCTCGTGCGTCGCGGGCTGCTCGCGATCGAGCCGCAGCCAGGGGGCGAACCCAGCTACCGGACGACCGCCAAGTTCCTCGAGGTGTTCCGGCTCGAAAGCCTCGCCGACCTGCCGCGGGCCCTCGAGCCGCCGGCCTGACCGGGCGGCGGTGACCGGCCGCTCAGCCCTGGCCCACCAGCCACGCGAGCGCCGCGGCGCGGCTCGTCAGGGCGCCGTCGAGTTGCAACCGGCGGGCTTCGGTGAGGATCCGGCCGAGAGCGGGGCCGGCCACGATCCCCGCGGCGAGGAGGTCGGCCCCGGACAGCAGCGGCGCCGGATCGATTTCGTCGCGTGGTCGCTCGAGCTGCGCGGTGAACCACCGCGCTTCGTCGGTGCTGCCGCAGCCGGTCGCGGCCCGTGCCCGGAGCAGGTCGGCGAGCCGCGGCGCGTCGGCCGCGGCCACCCACGGCTGCAGTCTCGACCAGGGCCCGGTCGGCGGCACCGCGAGCGCGCCGAGCACCGCCAGCCCGTCGACGAGCCACGCCGCCAACTTCCCGGTCGCGTTGGCGAGCCGGAGGCGGCGCGCGGCTGTGGCGATCGCGGCCTTCGCGGCCGCGTGTGCGCCGTGCGTCTCCCAGGCGAGCACCGCCAACGCCGAGGCCAACAGCGGCTCGTCGAGCGCCCCGATCACCTCCCCGGCGCGCGGCAGGGCGTGCGCGGCGAATTCGCCGAGGACATGCGCCGCCAGGCCGGTCTCGGCAAGCAGTCCCAACGCCTGCCGTCGACCGGGGCGCGTCGCCATCCTCGTCAATTCGTCGGCCACGCGTTCCGGGCTGACGGTGGTGACCGTCCGTGCCATCCGCTCGATCGCCTGCCATGTCTCGCGTTCGATCACGAAGCCGAACGCGGCGGCGAACCGCACCGCGCGGAGGATCCTCAAGTGGTCCTCCGCGAAGCGCAGCGCCGGCGTGCCGATCGCCCGGATCACACCGGCCGCGAGGTCGGCCCGGCCGCCGACGTGATCGTGAACCGCGCCCGTGAGCGGATCGAGGAACATGCCGTTGATGGTGAAGTCGCGCCGCAGCGCGTCTTCGCGCGCAACGGTGAACCTCACTCCGTCGGGATGCCTGCCATCGCTGGAGGGGGCGTCAGCCCGGTACGTCGCCACTTCGACGGGGGCAGTGCCACGAGGGCCGAGAACCGTGATGACACCGAACGACGCCCCCACGGCGAGGGTCTTCCCGGTTCCGAAAACACCCCGCACGACATCGGGAAGAGCCGCGGTGGCGACGTCGTAGTCAGCCGGGGTCCGGCCGAGCAATTCGTCGCGGACACACCCCCCGGCCCAAAAGGCTTCATGCCCGGCTTCGCGGAGCCGGAGGACGACGGCGACGGCGAACCGCCGCGAGGCCTCCGGGTCGAGATTCCTCGCGTCAGAACGACCCATTTGGTTGACACCTTCGTAGGACAGGCCTATTGTGAACTCTTCTGCCGAGGTTCGCCGGGTTTTGATGGTGGCCGATCGATCGATCGGTGCCATCGCCACAACCCTTGACCTCGTCGGGCGTCCTTTCATCACGTTTCGTTTTTTCGCCCGTCTCCAACGGAGGTGTTGAATGGCTCATGGAATGGTGGCCGCCCGTACGAAGCGTGGGTTCACGCTCGTCGAGCTGCTCGTCGTGATCGCGATCATCGGCACGCTCGTCGGTCTGCTCCTTCCGGCCGTTCAGGCGGCTCGTGAAGCTGCCAACCGCAGCAATTGCAGCAACAAGAACAAGCAGCTCGGCTTGGCGCTGCAAAATCACCACGATGCCCGCAAGGCGTTTCCGGCGGCGATCGACCGGTTGCCCTCGACGGCAATTGCGATGTCGAACACCGGCGTCACCGGATTCAGCTGGCTGGTCCACATCCTCCCCTACATGGAGGAAGCGAATCTCTATAACGTGCTGTCCAGCAACTCCAATCGCTTCGCCCGGCTGAATTCGGCTGGCGTGGCGAACAACGTGTACACCGTCGTCGGTCCGGTCGGGACCACCCCGGCCTATCAAACCCAGCTCCCCGGTTTGATCTGCCCCAGCTTTGCCGGTCAGCCGACCGCGCAGATCTCGACGTCGAGCAACTACCGGTCGCTTCTGGCCAATCTCGGTGGGCTCACCAATGTCGCCATCACCAACTACAAGGGGATGGCCGGTGTTTGTGAGCGGGAAGAGAATGGCACCATCGGCGACAATGGAGCGATCCCGTTCCGCAGCCCGAAGGTGATCAACGAAGCCAACGACAATCTCCCCTACTTCGGCCTGAACCTTGCCGCAATGCGGGACGGCACCTCGAAGACGATCTGCATCGCCGAGTCGAAGGAAGGTGGCAACTCGTCGTGGATGGATGGGGCGTGTGCGTATGTGACGGGTCTGTCCGGCGACTCGACCGCCATGCCCACGCTCGTCAACGGCGTCTGGACCAACGTAGCGGGTGCCAACTGTGCCTTGCAGTATGGTCCGTCCGCCGCGGCGACGACCCGTGTCGGTCAGGCAAACACTGCGTACGCCCGGTTCCCGCTTGGTAACTCCGCATGGGGCCCGTCGAGCGAGCACTCGGGTGGCTTGGTGATGCACACGTACTGCGACGGTTCTGTCAAAACGCTGTCGTCGGACATCGATCCGACGATCTACTATGCCCTGATCAGCCGCGACTCGGGCGAGAACGTCACCGAGCCGTGATCGATCCTCGCTTTCCGTGTCGGGAGGCGGTTTCGATTCGATGCCAGTTCAACGGCGGCCGGGGAGCGAAGCTTCCCGGCCGCCGCTTTTTGTTTGATGTGATCGGGTGATTCGCAGGGGATCGACTCGATGGCTGACGATGCTCCCGTGCCGCTCGAGATCGACGTCCACACGGCCGCGGCGGCGATTGCCGCGACTGGCAGTTCGCCGCGTCCCCTCCTGCTCGATTGCCGGACAGCCGAGGAATTCGCCCTGGCTCGGATCGACGGGGCGGTGCTGATCCCGACGCAGGAGATTCCGCAGCGCCTTGGCGAGCTCGAATCGCACCGCGATCGGCTGCTGATCGTGCACTGCCATCACGGGATGCGCAGCCTCCGCGTCGCCGGGTGGCTCCGGGAGCA
>VGZO01000009.1 GCA_016872555.1 Planctomycetota bacterium | reverse complement strand
CGTGAGCTGGGTTCAGACCGTCGTGAGACAGGTCGGTCCCTATCTGCTGTGGGCGCACGAAACTTGAGGGGATTCTTCTTTAGTACGAGAGGATTTGGAAGGACGTTCCTCTGGTGTTCCAGTTGTCGCGCTAGCGGCACGGCTGGATAGCTATGAACGGAACGGATAAACGCTGAAAGCATATAAGCGTGAAGCCCGCCCCAAGATCAGGTTTCGTAGGGCTTATGCCCGAAAGTCCCCTGGAAGACGACCAGGTTGATAGGCCGGACGTGTACGTGCAGCAATGCACTGAGCTAACCGGTACTAACGGACGAATGCTTGACCACTCGTATCGATTGCTTGCCATGAGCGCTTGCGGGGTTCTTCACGGATCCCCCAGGCCTGCCAGCTACCACGACCTTACGTATACCTGCCATCCCGCAAGGGGTGGAAGGACCGAATTTCCGGTGACGATATCTGAAAGGTCACACCCGTTCCCATCCCGAACACGGTAGTTAAGCTTTCAGAGCCGATGGTAGTACTAAAAGTGCGAGAGTAGGTATCGCCGGAATCTTTTTCGAGTGACCCCCGGGGCGAACGCCCCGGGGGTTATTTTTTTGGTGGATCAGGTGGCGCGGCCGTGGTCTTCGGCGGCGAGCAATCTGCGGATCGTCGTCAGTGGAAAGCCGACGACGTTGTCGGCCGCCCCGGCCACGAGTTCGAGTGGCAGACGCGCGTCTTGGAATCCGCAGGCGCCGGCCTTGCCCTGCCACAGCCCTGAGTCGAGGTACCAATCGAGGAACCCCTCGTCGAGCGCCCCCATCGCCAGGAGGCTCTCTTCGGTAGCGGTTCGGGGGCGATCGCCCGGCATGCGCCAGACGCACGCTGCCGAGACGACGCGGTGCCGTTTTCCCGACAGCGCCAGCAGCATCCGCCTCGCCTCGGCGCGATTTGAGGGTTGGCCAAGGGCGACGCCATCGACCTCCGAGAGCGTGTCGCATGCCACCAGCGTTCCGCTGACCCCCGTGGCAGCGACGGCATGTGCCTTGGCCAGCGCGAGGCGGGTGACGTAGGCCTCGAGCGATTCCCCGGCGGCCCGGGGGGGTTGGCCGGCCTCCACGCTCTCCGGGGCGGGGGCGACGGTGACCTCCCACCCTTCCGCCTCGGCGAGCGCCCGACGGCGCGGAGAACGGCTTGCAAGCACGATCGCCCGACGCGACGCTGTGGTCATGGCAACTGCTGGAAGGGGGGTCGAGATCCTGTTCGAGGATGACGCCGTGATCGGGGTGGTCAAGCCGTGCGGATTGGCGACCGCAAATGCCCGGCGCGGAGAGCCAAGCGTGTTCACGATCGTACGCCAACGCGACCGGCGTCCGGCGGTTTTTCTCGGCGTCGTCAGTCGCCTCGATCAGCCCGTTTCGGGGGTCGTGGTGTTCGCGCGAACGCCGGCGTCCGCCGCCGCGCTGGCCCGGCAGTTCCGCGAGCGGACCGTCGGCAAAACCTACCTGGCCGTCGTCGAGGGGCGCTTCCCCGGGATCACCGGGGAGTGGCAGGAGTGGATCGATCGCCTCGTTCCCGGCGAACAGGGCTCGGGAGGAGCGTCGCCGGTCGGGCCCGGAAGCGCCGCTGAGGGCTCCACCGAGGCGCGAGTGCGGGCCCGCGTTCTCCGCCGTGCGGGGGAGGTGTCACTGGTCGAGCTCGCCCCCACCACCGGGCGCAAACACCAGCTGCGGATCCAGTTGGCATCGCGCCGCTGCCCGATCGTCGGGGACCGTCGCTACGGGGCTCGATTGCCCTTTCCCGACGGCATCGCCCTGCATTCGCTGCGCTTGGTCTTCCGTCATCCCGTCTCGACGGAGACGATCACCCTGGCGGCTCCGCCGCCGGAGCCGTGGCTTCGAAGGTTTCCCGCCCTCGCACCATTTCCAGCGAACTGACGCCATGGCGACCGCCGGCAGCCACTCGGAAGGCGATGACGATCGCGCGGCCAGGCCGATCGCGCCGCCGCGTTTCCGGGCGATCGCGCTGGCCAGCACGCTGGTCGACCCGGCGGCGCTCGACGTCGCCGAGGCGGACATCCGTCTGATCCTCGACGAATCCCGTGTCGATCCCGGAAAGTGGGACAACGCCCTCGCCCAGCGGTTGGTCGAGATGGAGGTGCTGACTCCGTTCCAGGCGAAGCAAATGCTTGCCGGGCGGCGCAAGCTCACGCTCGGCCAGTACCGGATCCTCGAGCTCCTCGGTCAGGGGGGAATGGGGCAGGTCTTTCGGGCCGAGCACGCGCTGATGGGGCGGGAGGTCGCCGTCAAGGTCCTTCCCCGCGCGAAATCGACCCCGAACACCGAGGCCGCGTTCCGCCGCGAGATCCGCATGCTCGGCCGTCTCGACCATGAAAACCTCGTCCGTGCCCTCGACGCCGGCCACGACGGCAAGGTGTCGTATCTGGTGACCGAGTTGATCTCCGGGTGCGACCTCCGCAAGCAGGTGATCAAGTACGGGACGCTCGACGAGACGCTGGCGGCCTGCATCGCGGTCCAGGTGGCCAAAGGGCTGGCCTACGCCCATGGCCAGGGGGTGGTGCACCGTGACGTCAAACCTGGCAACATCCTCGTGTCCGACCAGGGGCGGGCAAAACTGCTCGATGTCGGTTTGGCGGGGTCGGTGCTCGAGGCGGAGTCGACGCGCCTCGGGAGGGTGGTTGGAACGATGGACTACATGGCGCCCGAGCAGATCCGTTCGGCGGATTCGGCGGGTCCTGCGGCCGACATCTACGGGTTGGGGTGCACGCTCTACTTCTGCCTCTCCGGGCAGGTGCCTTTTCCCGGGGGGACGCGCCAGGAAAAGGCACGGAGGCAGCTGCAGGACGAACCCCAGCCGCTGCACGATCTCGCGCCGACGGTGTCGAACCGCTTCTGTGCCCTGGTCGCGGAGATGATGCGGAAGGATCCCGCGGCCCGGATCGCGACCGCCAACGAAGCGATCGTGCGACTGTCGCCGTGGCTCGTGACTCCGCAGCCTCCGCTCCCGCGGACACCGCGCGGCCGGGGGCAGCGTTCCGAGCGGCCGGCCGGAGCCGTGCGCGGCTCACGGGCCAACGCGAGCCGGCGGTCGTCCGACTTCGACCAGCGGCTCCTCGACGAGGTCCTGTCCCCGGGCGCCCCCAGCGATCCCCAGGGGCTCGACTCCGGCACCGTCACGCCGCCGTTGCCGCTGCCCCTCGCACCGGTGCGCGCCCGTCGGCACGACCCGGGGATCGTCGAGGTCTTCAAAGACGCCCGGCGTTGGTTTTGGCGGACCGGCGTCGGGCGGATCACCGTCCGGCTAGAGCAATCGATCGCCATGGCCGGAACGGTGGGCACCGCCTTCGGGGTCGCGGTCTGGCTCGGGCACCTGGTTGCCCCGGTCCTGGCGGTCCGCGTCGTCGGTCAGACGTCGGCGGCGACGCTGGGGTGCACGGTGTTCGCCGTCCTGCTCGGCCTGCAGTGCCTCGTGGCCCTGTTTTCAGCGGACGGAGAGGGCCGGTGAACCGGGGCCGCCGCCCAGTGGCCGGCGGATTGACAGCGGGCGGAAATCAACTCCAATTCGGGCTCGTTGGAGCAATGGACAGGTAGCTCAGTTGGTAGAGCAACGGACTGAAAATCCGTGTGTCGCCGGTTCGATTCCGGCCCTGTCCACTTGAAGGTCGGCGGACGGCCCGGCTGCCGGCAGCGTGTTCCACGCGTGCCGCCGGCGTCGAGCGAGCCCCGCACATCCCGCCACCCGGGCGGACGAAAACCGGCGGACGAAAAAACGGAGGGCGATGCCCACCAGGACATCGCCCTCCGAATTCGATCCGTCGCGATCGCCCGCCGCCGCGGCTACCGATTTTTCGGTGTCGTCGGCACCGGTATCACCGGCCCCGGCGGCCCTCCCGACGACGTTGCCGACTCGTCACCTCTGGGCTTTCGTCACCTCTGGGCTTTCGTCACCTCTGGGCTTTCGTCACCTCTGGGCTTTCGTCACCTCTGGGCTTTCGTCACCTCTGGGCTTTCGTCACCTCTGGGCTTTCGTCACCTCTGGGCCATCGGTGCACCGCTTACCGGCCGACGGTCAACCCGCGGCCATCGCCTTCAGGCTCTTGAGCGCCCGCACTTTGACCTTCACGCTGGCGGGCTTCGCAGGACGGTCCTGCAGTTCGCCGGTGAACGGATTCTTGACGCCCTTCTGCGCGGGCTTCGCCGGAACCTTGACGCGGACGATCTTCACCAGGCCCGGGATCGAGAACACCCCGACGCTCCCCTTGACGGCCTTTTGGATCTCGCTGGTCAATGCCTCCATCACCGCCACGACGTCCTTTTTGGGAAGGCCCGTCGACTCGGAAATGCTCCTCAGGATCTCGGTCTTCGTCATGGGCTTGCTACCCGACTTCTTCGCCATCGCCACTGCCTCCACGGGAAAGGGACTATTGCTCGGTCGCGGCGGCAACCCGCCGCAGAATCGTGAAAATCGGCACAGTCGTGCCGAAAACGTGCGGAGATTAGAAGCACTGGAAAACAAATTGCAAACCAAAAGCGGCTTTTTTCCCGGGGAAATACTCGGGGGAGGGTGACGGCGTCCGGGGTAACGCGGCCCCGGAAACTTGCTCGCCAGACGGAGGCGAACCTAAGATGCGACGGTCGTTCGGCCCGCCGGACATTGCACGGAAAACCGCTTCACGCACGAAGCTGCGACGCTGCCGACCCGGGCGCAGGGGTGGATGGAATGCCGATCCACGCCGCGCACATGGGGTTTTCGAGGGGATTTATGGCACGTTCCGGCCCTCCGCGACGGGGGCGGATCGCCTTCGGTGACGGCCCGGCCGATCGGCCCGTGGGGAGCGATGCCCTTGCCGCCGGTGGGCAAAGCCATCCCTGGCCTTGGTCGACTCAGGCGACCGCGGGTAATGCCGAGGGTTTGCCTGGTCGCCGTCCCCCCGCTCCGGCGGTACGCCGCCTCGATACCGGGCTCGTCCCGCGTCCCCGTCCCGCCCTGCTGCGAGGCGGGTGCGAAGCCGGCGTGCAGCGCGTCGTGGCAGTGCTCAGTTTCGTCGCGTTTGCCGCGTTCACCGTCACCACGCCGGTCGGCGGCCGGGTGGCTCGTGCCGTGGACCTGGCGCTGGTGAACCAGCAGGCCGACGAGTCGGCCGACGACGACGCCGAGGAGGTCGCGGGCCCATCTTTTCCCACCGACCGGCGCCGTGAACGGCAACTGGATCAGGTGCGCCGGCTGGTCGCCGAGGGGCGCTGGAGCGACGTCGCCACACTCGCCGACGGGATCCTCGAATCCGATCAGGATTTTTTCGTCCGTCCCGCTGCGGGTGATGCCACGTGGCGGAGCGTCAAGAGCGAGGCGGTGCGGATCCTCGCCGGCCTGCCGGACGCCGGACGCAAAGCCTACGAGCTCCAGTTCCGCACGCGCGCCGAGCGGGCACTCGCCAAAGCCGTGGCCGACAACGATCAGGCGGCGATCGTCGCCGTGGCGCGGCGCTGGTTCCTCACGCCGGCGGGGCGCCAGGCGACGCTCCTGGCTGCGCTCGAGGCGCTCGAAGGGGGGCAGCCCCTGGCGGCCTCGGTGTGGCTCGACCGGCTCGCGGCGACGCCCGAGTCGTCGGCCTTGGAGCCGACGCTGTCGGTGCTCCGGTCGACGGCACTGTGGCGGGCCGGCGAAAAGAGCGCTGCCGCTGCCGTCCTCGACGCCAGCCGCGCGGCACGGCGCGGCGACGACCGCCGTGCCCCGCCGCTCCGCTTCGGAGGGCGCGACGTTCCCTTCGACTACGCCCCCGGCACCGCGGGCGAGTGGCTCGAGTCGGCGATCGGCCAGCCCCCGGCGGCCGCCGGCCGTCGGGAACGCGAGTGGTGGTTGCCGCGCGGCGACGCCGCCCGCAACGCCCTCGTCGAGGCATCCCGCCCCCTGCTGGCGCCGCGGTACCGCGTCCCGCTCACCCGACACCCCGAGGAGAGCCGCCTGCTCGAGCGCCGCCGCCGTCAGGCTGCCGACCGCGATCAGGTCCAGTGGCCCGCCGGCCTGCCGATCGCCGTCGACGGTCGTCTCGTCGTCCGTTCGACGCTGGGTTTGATGGCAATCGACTTCGTGACCGGCAAACGCGTGTGGCTGCAACCGGCGGGAACGACGACGTCCTTCCTGGAGACGCCCGACGAGGTCGTCGACGGGTTCGACGGGAGCGCCCGCGAGGAGCTCCCGGCGTCGGTGCGCGAGGCCTTCGAGGACGCCGCCCGCGGTGGGCTGGCCAGTGACGGACGGCTCGTGTTTTCAGTCGAGCCCGATCCGCAGGCGATCGCCGCCGACCAGGGGCGTCTCCAGGCCCGCTTCGACGGGCTCGGTGCGCCCGATGTCCGTGGTGGCAACGCACTGGTGGCGTACGAGATCGAGGGGCGCGGTCGCGAGGTCTGGAGGCTGCCGCGGGGGCCGGGCGAGCGCACGGCAGCCGGTGAACCGGCCCCGCCGGGCGGCAATCGCGAGGCGGGGGGGCGTGGCCATTACCTCGGCGCCCCGCTGCCCCTCGGCGAGCAGCTGTTCGTGATCGTCGAGGACCGTGGTGAGATCCGCCTCGACGTCCTCGACGGCGCGTCCGGTGCGACGCTCTGGTCGCAGCCGCTCACCGTGCTCGACGAGGAGCTCGGCTTCGATGGAGCGGTCGCGCGGCAGCGCCGCAATGCAGGGCTGTCGCCGTCGTATGCCGAGGGGGTCCTCGTCTGCCCGACCGGCGCCGGCGCCGTCGTCGCCGTCGACCTCGCCAACCGGACGCTGCTGTGGGCCTACGCCTACGCCGCGCGGGCCGACGTCGCCGCGGCCCAGCAGCTCCCCAACGGGCTGCGGATCCGCCGCGGGGGCATCAACGCCCGAATCCTCGTCAACGGTCAACTTCAGGTCGGTGGCCAGGCCCCGTCGCGGCCGACGGGGTGGCGCGACGCCGGGGCGATCATCGCCGAGGGGCGGATCGTGCTCACTCCCCCGGATTCCGAGGAACTGCACTGCATCGATCTGCGGAGCGGTTCGGTCGTCTGGCGGAAAGCCCGCGAAGACGCCGTGCATGTCGCCGGCGTCAGCGGTGGCGGCGTGATCGTCGTCGGCCGGCACGCCGTCGACGTCCTCGCGGTCGCTGACGGCACCTCCCGCCTCGCCGCGCCGGTGTCGCTGGGGAGTGCCGCCCCCAGCGGGCGCGGGATCGTCGCCGGTGACCACGTGTTCCTCCCGCTCGACACCCCCGAGGTGATCGACATCGATCTCGTGGCCGGTGAGGTCGTCGGGCGCTCCCCGGCACGGGGCGGATCCGTTCCCGGCAACCTTGTGGCGTACCGGGGCGAGGTGATCTCGCAGGGGGTCGATTCGATCGATGTGTTCCACCAGTCCGACGCGCTGGCCGACCGCCTCCAAACGGCCGACGGGCGCGGGCGCGCGGCGCTGTGGGGTGCCGAGCTGGCGCTCGACCGCGGTGACATCGTCGGGGGTTTGGCAGCGCTGGTCGCCGCCCGCGAGGGAGATCCGACGCGGATCCCGACGGCAGTCGTCGACGATGCCCTGTCGTTCGCGCTCACGCGGGACTTTGCCGCCGCAGCGCCCCTCTGGCGGCAGCGCCTCGCCGCCGCGGATGCCCCGCCGGTCGATCCTGCTGCCTTCGCACGGCAACTCCGGGTCGCTGCCGACGGCTACCTCAACGCGGGTGATTGGGCCAACGGCTGGTGGGTCTGCCGGGAGGCGATCGCCGGGGCGCTCGATCCGGCCGCCACTCCGGCAACGGGGCTGGTCGAAGACCCGGGCGATCGGCGTCTGTCGGTCGCCGGACCACGCTGGCTCCACGGTCGGCTCGCGCGGATCCTCGCCGCGGCCCCCGCACCGCTCCGCGACGAGATCGACCGGCACGTGGCGGCGAGCCTGGGGGCGATCGCGGCCGATCCCGACCCGGTCATCCGGACGGCGCGGCTCGAGAATTTCCTCGGCGTCTTCGGCGCCCATCCCGCGGCCGTCGCCGCCCAACGGGCACTGGTCGACACGCTCCGGGAGCGGCTCGCTGCCCCGGGCACGGGAGGGGCCGGCGGCACCGGAGACACGGCGCGCGGATTGGCGCTGCGGGCGGAATTGGTGTCGCCGTCGTCGGCCTCCATGGGGCTGCCGCCGATCGACAGCCGTCGTGCCTGGCCGTTGGGGAAGGTCGTCGAGCAGCGCTCGGCGGTGCGCGGCGGCGAGCAGGTGCGGCAGGTGCGGTTGATGGCGTTGCCGGTGAACGATTCGGGTGCCGGCGCGTTTCCGGGCCTCCGCCTCTGGTACGACATGAACCAGCCGCGGCTGTTCGCCGTCGACGGCGCCGGTCGCCAACTCGGCGATCTCCTCGAACGCTCGACGCGGCAGATCGGGATGCAGATCAATCCGTTGATCTTCGAGGCGGCCACGGTCGGCAGGATCGTGGTGATCCGCACCGGCCCGGTGGCGACGGCCTTCGAACTGTCGGGCGATCCGGCGATTGCCAACCGCCGGTTGTGGTCGCTCGCGGAACGCTCCGCGCTGGCCGCGGAACTGCCGCTGATCAACGTCGGGCGGACGATTGGCCGGGTCGTCCGCGCCGGGGCCGTGCCGCTCGGGCTGCAGGTCGTCGAGCCCGACATGGCAGCTGCCCGCGAGGAGGTGCAGCTCGGCCCGGTCTCGCCGCGGGGGATCGCCGTGCGGATCGGCACGACCGTCGAACTCCATGACCCGATTTCGGGCGCGGTGGTGTGGGAGCGGCGTCGCCTGCCCGCCGGGGTCGAGCTTTTCGGCGACGACGAGGTCATCGTCGCGGTCCCCCCGACCGGCGCTGGTGTCCAGGTGCTGGCGGTGGCCGACGGCCGCCTCCTCCACGAGCTCGATCTCCCGCCGCGTCACCAGCGGCTGGCGACGCGCGGCCGGCGGGTGGTGGCGATCGAGCCGCTGCCCGGCGGGGCACAGCCGACCCCCGGTGCGCTCCATGCCCGCGTGCGCCTCGTTGCCATCGATCCGCTCTCACGCGAGCGGACGACGCTCGGTGAGTTTTCCGGAACCGCGCTGGCGGTCCAGGTCGGCGGCGACGTGCTCGTGCTCGACCGCGACGGGACCCTCGACCTCCTCGACGTGGCCGCGGGCACGGCCCGGTGGCGGAAACGGCTGCCGCTGGGCAGCACCGCCCCGCGCTCGCTCCAAGCGCAGCGCTGGGAAGACCGGTTCCTCGTGATCGTCGGGCGCGATCCGTCGGCCGAGGAGCAGGCGACCGTCCAGCGCGCCGGGATGGTGATGCCGCTTCCCCAGGCGTCGCTCCTCGGCGACGCCCCCCTGCCCACGACCGGCACCGTCTGGGCGGTGGCCGCCGAGGATGGCACGCCGCTCTGGCCGGCCCCGGCCTCGATCCTCCAGCATGCGCTCCATCCGCAGCAGCCGGCCGCGCTGCCGATCCTCGTGTTCGCCCGGCAAATCCAGAGCCAGCGCGGCGCCGGTTCGATGCGGCTCAGCCTCCTGGCGCTCGACAAGCGCACCGGATCCGCCGTCTGCAACGACGACGGGATCGAGGTCCAGCAACCACATCTGCTGATGGGCTGCGACGTCACCGCCGACCCGGAGGCTCATTCGATCATCCTCGGCCACGGCTCTGGCGACATGGCCGACCGCGTGCTCGAATTCACCGGGCTGCCGATCGCGCCGCGACCGCCGTACCAGGCGCTGGGCGTGCAGCCTCCACCGCTCGACCTGCGCGGGAGCCTGCAGCGGTTGTTGGAACGGGCCCTCATCCCCGACGGTGGACCATGAACCGAGTGATCCGATCCCCGTCCGTGTCGGCCGTCGTGCGGGCCGTCGCCGTCGGTCTCCTCCTCCGGCTCGCCACACCGTCGGCGCTCGCCGCCGATGCGGTCGCCGACCAGTCGTCGAAGGTCGACCGGGTGGTGACCCGGGCGTTGGATTGGCTCGTCGCCAAGCAGTCCCGGCGCGGAAGCTGGGCAGCCAACGAGGGGCGCTACCCGACGGCGATGACGGCGCTGGCCGGGACGGCGATGCTGATGGAGGGCTCGACGAGCACCCAGGGGCGCTACGCCGAGCCGATCCGCAACGCCGTCGACTACCTCGTCAGCCGGTCACGGACCAACGGCCTGATCGGCGATCCCAAGACCGACGATCGCTACACCTACGGTCACGGCTTCTCGATGCTGTTCCTCTCCCAGGTCCTCGGCGAGGAGGAGGACGAGCGGCGCCGCGAGGAGCTGGTGCGCGTCCTCGAGAAGGCGGTCGAGTTTTCCGGGCGCGCCCAGACGCCCGACGGTGGCTGGGGCTACGTCAGCGCCAAGGATGGCAACAACTTCGACGAAGGGTCGACGACGATCACGCAGGTCCAGGGGCTGCGCGGGTGCCGCAACGCCGGGATCCCGGTGCCGCGCGAGATCATCGAGAAGGCGATCGGCTACATCCACAAGTGCACGATGGCCGACGGCGGCGTGCAGTACAGTTCCAAAGGGGGTGGCGGACGTCCGGCGATCTCGGCGGCAGCGATCGCCTGCCTGTTCAACGCCGGCGAGGAGGACGACACGCATGTCCCCCGGATGCTCGACTACGCCGAGAAGCACCTCGGTAACATCGCCAACAACGGTTTCGGCCACTGGCACTACGCCCATTTCTATTACGCCCAGGTCATGTACCGTGGAGGGGGGCAGAAGTGGGAGGGCTACCGTGATCAGATCGTCAAGCGCATCATCGGCGAGGCCCAGGAGGACCGCGACGGACTCCACTGGCCGCAGGGGTTCATCGGTCCGGTCTACACCACTGCCTCGAACCTGACGATCCTCCAGCTCGACAAGGGCACGCTGCCGATTTACCAACGCTGATCGGACGGACCGGCACGAGGGCCCGCGCGGGGGCTCCCCGCCGCCGTCGCCGGGCCGTTTTCCTCCTGGAGACACCATGTCGACGCACCCCGATGCCGCAGCGGTCGAGCGGCTGCACCTCGCCCACGACCGGATCCTCGAGCAGCTCTCGCGGGTGATCGTCGGTCAGCACCAGGTCGTCGAGGAGCTGCTGATCAGCCTGTTCAGCCGCGGCCATTGCCTCCTCGAGGGGGTTCCGGGCCTGGCCAAGACGCTCCTCATCAGCACGCTCGCGCGGAGCCTCGACCTGTCCTTCAGCCGGATCCAGTTCACCCCCGACCTGATGCCTGCCGACATCATCGGCACCGACGTCCTCGAGGAGGACCGGGCGAGCGGCACCCGGCAGCTGCGCTTCCTCGAAGGGCCGCTGTTCGCCAACGTCGTTCTCGCCGACGAGATCAACCGGACGCCGCCGAAGACGCAGGCGGCACTGCTCGAGGCGATGCAGGAGCGCCAGGTCAGCGTCGGGCGCACGCGTCACCGTCTCGCCGATCCGTTCTTCGTGCTCGCCACCCAGAATCCGATCGAGCAGGAGGGTACCTATCCGCTCCCCGAGGCGCAGCAGGACCGGTTCATGTTCAAGGTGCAGGTCCGCTACCCGAGCTTCAGCGAGGAGCTCGAGATCGCGCGGCGGACGACCGGCCAGCCGCTCGACGAGGCCCGCCCCGTGCTCAGTGCCGACGACATCGAGAGCCTGCAGCGGAGCGTGCGCGACGTCCCCGTCAGCGACCACCTGCTGCGCTACGCCCTGTCGCTGGTGCGCCAGACCCGTCCCGGCGAGAAGGGCGTGCCCGACTTCGTCTCCGACCAGCTGACCTGGGGGGCCGGTCCACGCGCCGTGCAGTTCCTCGTGATCGGCGCCAAGGCGCGGGCCCTGCTCCAGGGGCGCGATCACGTCGCGGTCGAGGACGTCCAGGCGCTGGCAGCGCCCGTGCTCCGCCACCGCATCGTGGTCGGCTTCGCGGCCGAGAGCGAGGGCGTCACCCCCGACGCGATCATCGGCCGGATCATCGAGAACACCCCGACCCGCGAGAACGAACTGACCCGCGATGCCCGCTTCCAGACGATCTTTGCATCCTGAGGCGATCGCCCGGATCGCCCGGCTCGAACTGCGCGCCCGCGCGGTCGTCGAGGGGGTTCTCACCGGTCTCCACAAGAGCCCCTACAAGGGGCAGTCGGTGGAGTTCCTCCAACACCGTGAGTACGTCCGCGGCGACGATCTGCGCCGGGTCGACTGGAAGGTCTGGGGCCGGCAGGACCGGCTGTACGTCAAGGAGTTCGAGGAGGAGACCAACCTCCGGCTGGCGCTGGTCGTCGACGGCTCGTCGAGCATGGACTACCGCTCCACCGCCGCCGGTCGGGAGCGGATGTCGAAATACGACTACGCCGCCACGCTCGCCGCCAGCCTGGCCTGGCTGGCGCTGTCGCACGGCGACGCCGCCGGCTGCGTGCTGTTCGACGAGCAGGTCCGGGCGAGCGTGCCGGCACGGACGCGCCGCTCCCAGCTCACCGGCGTCTGCGACATCCTCGAGGCTCCGCGGCAGGGCACGCGGACCTCGTTCCAGCCGGTGCTCCGCAGCCTCGCCGAGACGTTGCCGCCGCGCGGGATGGTGGTGATCGTCAGCGACCTGCTCGGCGACCGCGACGGGCTGTTCCGCGGCCTCCAGGTCCTCAAGCGCCGCGGCCATGACCTCGTCGTGCTCCACGTCCTCGACGACGACGAGATCGAGTTTCCCTTCGACGGACCGACGCGCTTCGAGGGGCTCGAGCTCCCCGAACACGTCACCTGCAATCCCCGTGGTCTCCGCGACGGCTACCTCGAGGCCCTCGAAGCGTTTCTCACCGAGGTCCGCCGCCGGTCGGCCGCGGCGGCGGCCGACTACACGCTGATCCGCACCGGCGAACCGGTCGACGGCGCGCTGGTGCGGTTCCTCGCCCGGCGTGCGAGCATGGCGGTCTGACGGCGGCGGAAGACCGCGAGAGGGGGATCGGTCCGGTGCCGACGTTCGACTTCACGTCTCTGCTGTGGTGGGGCCTGCCGCTGGCGGCCGCGCCGATCGTCATCCATCTGATCAACCTCCTCCGCCACCGGCGCGTGGAGTGGGCGGCGATGGAGTTCCTCCTCGCCAGCCAGCGGAAGTACCGGACGCGCGTCCTCCTCAAGCAGCTCCTCCTCCTCGCGCTGCGGGTCGCGGCGGTGCTCGGCCTGGTGCTGGCACTGGCGCAGCCGCGGTGGACGGCGCTGGCCGGGTGGCTCGCCGGGGCGCGGACCGTCCACCTGGTGCTCCTCGACGACAGCTACTCGATGGGGGAGCGCGGCGGTCCCGGCGCCGCCGACGGCGCCGTCGGCACCTGCTTCGATCGCGCCCGCGACGTGGCGGAGCGGGTCCTCGACGAATTGGCCGCCCGCGGCGGCGGGCAGGAGATCGCCATCGGCCGGTTTTCGCGACTCGTCGGGCCCGCACCGCCTGGCCCGGGAGCCGACGGGGCCGCCGCGCCGGTGGATGCAGCGGCGCCGGTGGCGGCAGGCCTCGACGGGCGGCTCGATCAACCGGCCCAGCGCGTCACCCCGGCGGTGGTGCAGCGGCTCCGTGAGCAGCTGGCGCGGCTGGTGCCTTCCGCGACGGCGATCGGGCCGGCCCGGGCGCTGGCCTTCGCGCAGGAATGGCTCGGCGGGCGGGCCGGCGCCGGCGAAGACCGGGTGCTGTGGCTGGTCAGCGACTTCCGCGCCCGCGACTGGCGCTCGGCCGAAGAGTCGACCGGTCTGCTCGAGGCACTGGCGGCGGCGGGCGTGCAGCTCCGGCTCGTCGATTGCGCGACGGCCGCCGACGAGCCGGGGGGGCCGGTCGCACGGGCCGACGCCTCCGCCAACCTGTCGATCGAACGGATCGAGTCGGTCGGCGGGGTGCCGGCCGCCGGGGTGCTGCTGCCGCTGGAAATCACCGTCGCCAACCGCTCCCCGCAGGCGGTCCGCGACGTCCTCGTCGACCTCCGTGAGGACGACGTCGCCCGCCCCGGCCTCAGGCTCCCCGAGATACCCGCCGGCGCCAGCGCCACACAGCGCTTCGAGGCCCGTTTCGAGCGCCCCGGGGCGCACGTCATCACGGCCCGCCTGCCCCCCGACCGGCTGCCGGGGGACGACGCGCGGACGGCCGTGATCGACGTCGTCGAACGGGTCGACGTGCTTCTCGTCGACGGCCGGCTGGCCGCGGCGGGGAGCGCTGCCACGGGGCGCGTCGGCGATGCCTTCTACCTGGCCGCCGCCCTGGCGCCGGGGGCCGGCGCCCCGACGGGACTGCGCCCGCGGATCGAGCCCCCGGCGGCGCTCGCGACCCTCGACCTCGCCGGATTCGACTGCGTTTGGCTGCTCGACGTCGAGCGGCTCGACCGCCCCGAGCGCGAGGCCCTCGAGGCCTACGTCCGCGCCGGCGGTGGGGTCGTGTTCTTCACCGGGCCGCGGACGCGGGCCGACGTCGTCAACGAGACGCTGTACCGCGACGGCGAGGGGCCGTTTCCGGTGCCACTCGCCGGCGCCGTCGACCTCCTCCCCGATCCCGCCTCCCCCGACAGCCCCGACCTGGTCGTCGAGGAGCATCCTGTGGTCGGGGTACTCGCCGGGCAGCGCAATCCGTTTCTCGGCGCGGTCCGCGTCGGGCGGTACGTGGCGGTGCAGCGCGGCCACGAGCCGCCGGCCGGCTCCGGGCTGCGGCGGCTGCTGTCGCTGCGCAACGGCGCGGCGCTGGTGGTCGAGCGCCCGTTCGGCGACGGGCTGGCCGTCGCCGTCCTGACCACCGCCGCCCCGGAGTGGAACACCTGGGCGCGGGGCAACCCGAGCTGGGTGGTGGTGATGCTGGAATTGGAGAGCCACCTCGCCCGCGCGCGGCGTGCGGGCACGGCGCTGGCGGTCGGTGATCCGGTGACCGTCGACCTGCAGCCCGGGGTCGACGGTGTCGAGGTGGACTTTCTCGTGCCCCCCGACGGCGTGGTCGTGCGGCAGGCGGCGACGCCGGTCGCCGACGGACGCCTCGCGGCCCGTCTCGAGCGGACCGAGACGCCGGGTGCCTACCGGATGCGCTGGCAGCGTGCCGACGGCAGCGAACGCGAGCGTGCCGTCGCCGTCAACGTCGATCCCGACGAAGGACGCCTGGAGCGCGTCGGCCGGGAGCGGCTGGCCACGGCGCTGACCGGGATCCCCCACCGCTACGAGTCGGCCGCGACGTTCCGCGGCGAAGAACAGGCCGCTTCCGGGGCATCGCTGGTCGGCCCGTTGCTCAAGGGCCTCGCCGTGGTGATGCTGCTCGAGCAGCTCCTCGCCTGGTCGGCCAGTTACCATCCCACCGCCGCGCGCCGCCGTCCGCCCACCGCCTGACGGCGGCCCCGGAAACGCCTCGATGCCCATCACCCCCCTGGTCGCCGTGACCGAGAGCGTGCAGCACCGCATCACCAGCGCCGTGGTCGAGGGGTTCTCGCAGTGGTGGCAGCTCCCCCTCCTCGTCGTCGTCGTGCTGGCGCTGGCGCTGGTCTCGCTGGCGATCTACCGGCGCGATGCCGCCGAGCTGCCGCGCGGGCTGGCCCTGCTGCTGGTGACGCTGCGGCTGGGAGCGCTGGCGGCGCTCGTCGCGGCCTACCTCGACCTCCGCCGGACCGCCGAGCACGAGATCGCGTTTCCCTCGCGCGTCGCCGTCCTCGTCGACTCCAGCGCCAGCATGACGCTCGAAGACGCGCCGGCCGACGGCGCCGAGGGCGCCGCCCCCGTGCGTTCGCGGGCCGAGGAGGCGGTCGAGGTCCTCGACGGTGGCGGCCTGCTGGCGGCGCTCGGGCGGCGGCACGAGGTGTCGCTGTGGCGGTTCGACGCCGATGCCGAGCAGGTCACGCTGCTGCCCGCGCCCGGCGCCGATGTGGCGCCGGCGATCCCCGCGGCGACCGCGGACGGCGCCGAGACGACCCCGCCGGCGGCGGGCTGGCGCGAGCGGATCAGACCGCTGGGGTTCGAGACCCGGCTCGGCGAGGCGCTCGGCGCCGTGCTCGACCAGGAGCGCGGCGAGTCGCTGGCCGGCGTGGTGGTGGTGACCGACGGGGCGAGTAACGGCGGCCTCGACGCGGCGGCCGCAGCCGCCGCGCTGGCCCGTGCCGGGGTCGCCGTCCACGCCGTCGGGGTCGGTGCCGAGCGCCTCCCCGCCAACGTGCGCGTCGCCGACGTCCTCGCCCCGGCCCGGGTCTTTCCCGGCGACCGCTTCGGCGTGTCGGCCTTCCTCCAGGCGCAGGGGCTCGAGGGAACGACGGCGCGGGTCGAGCTCCTCGAAGCGGAGGCCGACGACGCCGACGGCGCGGCTCCCGACGCGGGGCGCGTGATCGACACGGTCGAGACCCGGCTCGCCGCCGACGGCGAGCTGGCCGGGGTCCGCTTCGAGCTGCCGGGCCTCGGCAGTGCCGGCCGGCGCCGGCTCACGGTGCGCGTCGTGCCACCGGCCGGTGAGCGGAACCGTGCCGACGACGTGCAGTCGGCCGAGGTCGAGGTCGTCGACCGCGTCACCGAGGTGCTGCTGGTCGCCGGCGGGCCGACGCGCGATTACCAGTTCATGCGCAACGTCCTCCAGCGCGACAAGAGCTTCGCCGTCGACGTCCTTCTCGCCACGGCCCGTGCCGGTGCCTCGCAGGACGCGCGGCGGATCCTCGACGCCTTCCCCCCCACGCCCGAGGCGTTGTCGGCCTACGACGCCGTCGTCGCCTTCGACGTCGACTGGCGGCAGATCGACCCGGCGGCGCAGGCACGGCTGGAGCGCTGGGTGGCGCGCGAGAGCGGAGGGTTGTGCCTGGTCGCCGGTGGCGTGTCGATGGACGCCTGGCTCGGCCACCCCGACTGCGCGACGTTGCGGACGCTGCTGCCGGTGGAGCCGGCACACTCGGGGCAGTTGATCACCGAAGCCCCCGCCGGGTTCACCGATCCGCACCCGCTCGCGTTCACGCGCGATGGGCTCGACGCCGAGTTTCTCTGGCTCGCGGGCAGCCGGGCCGCCAGCGAGGCGGCCTGGCGCGGCTTTCCCGGGGTCTACGCCTGCTTCGACGCCCGTGAAGCCAAGCCCGGTGCCACCGTCTACGCGCGCGTGCCGCCGCTCGGTGACGGCCCGGCGGTCGGCGACGCCCGGCGCGAGGGACCGATCTTCATGGCGGGGCAGCTGTACGGCGCGGGCACCGTGTTCCACCTCGGGAGCGGCGAACTGTGGCGGCTGCGCGGCCTCGACGACAGCTTCTACGAGCGGCTGGTGACGCAGTTGGTGCGCCACGTCTCGCAGGGACGGCTGCTGGCCGGGTCGCGCCGGGCCCGGCTGCTCGTCGACCGCGACCGCTACGCCGTCGGGGCCGCGGTCGTGGTCCGCGTGGTGATGGCCGACGGCGATGCCGTGGCGGGGCGGGCGCTTCCCGATTGCCGGGCTGTCGGCCCCGACGGGGCGGCGGTGCGCGTGCTGCTGGCGGCCGAGCCGGGGCGTCCGGGGGTGCTCCAGGGGACGTTCGTCGCCGGTCGCGAGGGGAGTTGGCGGATCGACGTCGGCCTGCCCGACGGCGGCGAGCCGGGGGAGACGCTGTCACGGCGGATCCAGGCGCGTCTCCCCGACCGCGAATTGGAGCGGCCGCGCCTCGACCGTGGCGTGCTCGAGCAGGTGGCGGCGGCGACCGGCGGCACCGTCACGTTCCTCGCCGACGGGCCTTGGACCCCCGGGCGCGCCGGCGAGCTCGCCGCCCGGCTTCCGGACAGGTCGCGCCGGGAGTACGAGCCCGGCGTCACCGACACCAGCTTCAAGCAACGTCTCAACACGGTCCTCCTCGGAGTCGGGGTCGGGCTGTTGTGCACCGAATGGATCCTCCGCCGCCTCGTGCGGTTGGCCTGAACGAAACACCCCACTCCGACAGCCGTTCACGATGGCGACCGTTTCCCACTCCCCGTCCGACGGTCTCGCGATCCTCCGGGGCCTGCTCGCGACCGTGCGCCGCGCCGCACGCCGCTGGGTGTGGATCGAAGCGCTGGCCTGGGTCGGCCTGTGCGGCGGCGCGGTGTTCTGGGCGCTGCTCGCCTTCGACTGGGCGGTCGAGCCGCCTCCGGCGGTGCGCGGGATCCTGCTCGTGGCGGCCCTGGCGGGACTGGCCTGGCTGCTGTGGAGCAAGCTCGCCGTCCGCCTCGCCACTCCGCTCGACGACGGGCAGTTGGCGATGATCGTCGAGCGCGGCCACCCGGCGTTTCGCGACAGCCTCGCGACCGCGATCGACCTCGGCCCGCGCCCCCACCCCGAATGCGATCCGGTGCTCCTCGGCCGAACGATCGACGAGGCGGCCGCCGTCGCGCCCCAGGTCGACGTCGCCCGCTTGTTCCGCGGCGGAAACATCCGGGCACTGGCGCTGGCCGGAGTGGCGGCCACCGCGACGATCGCCGGGCTGGCGGTGGCGCGGCCGGCCGTCGCCGACGTCTTCGTGCGCCGCGTACTCCTGCTCCGCGACGATCCCTGGCCGCGGCGCACCCAGCTCGCGGTCGAGGGGTTCACCGACGGCGTCCTCAAGGTCGCCCGCGGGGCCGACGTCGACATCGTCGTCCGCGCCGACGCGACCCGCGCGGTGCCGCGCGTCGTGGATCTGCGCACGCGCGGCGCCGGGCGGTGGCAGACGGAGCGGATGGGGATGCGCGGCGGGGTCGCCGATGGGACGCAGGCCTTCGGGCACATGCTCCGGGGTGTCACGGAGAACCTCGACCTCGAGATCCGCGGCGGCGACGCCCGGATCCGCGGTCTTGCGATCCGCGTCCTCGATGCCCCGGCCGTGGCCGACCTGCGGATCACCTACACGCTCCCCGAGTACCTCGGCGGCGGACGGCGCGAGGCGCCGCCGGCACGGCTCGTGCAGGTGCCGCGCGGTTCCCGGCTCGAGATCGCCGCCACTTCGACCAAGCCGCTGCGCACCGCGCGGATCGTGGCCACCTCGACCGCCGGTGAGCGGCAGGTGGCCGCGCTCGAGGCGTCGGCCGGGAACGCCCCCGCCTCCAGCGTGGCCGGCGACGCGGGGGTGATCGACGAGGACCTCGCGGTCGCGATCACGCTGGAGGACACCGATGGCCTCGGCAATCGCGAACCGATCGGATTTCTCGTGACGGCCGTGCCCGACGCGGCGCCGACGCTCGCCCTCCGGCTCCGCGGGATCTCGACCGCCGTCACCCCCCGGGCACGGCTCCCCGTGGTCGGCGCGATCAGCGACGACCACGGCCTCGTCGCCGGCGCGGTGGTCGTGGAACGGGTCGCGGCGCCGGACGCCCCGGCCGCCGCAGCGCCATCCCCGGGGGCGGCGACCGAGCTTCCCATCGCCCGGGTCGGCGGCGGGGCGGCGCTGGTCGACATCACCGCAGAGAACGCGGAGACGGTGGCGCTCGAGCCGCTCGGGCTGTCGACCGGCGGGCGGATCGCCGTGGTCGTCCGGGCGACCGACGGCTGCGGCCTGCCCCCCGGGCCCAATACCGCGACGAGCGACGTCTGGACGCTGGCCGTGGTGTCGGCCGACCAGTTGATGGCGATGCTCGAGGCCCGCGAAATCCTCCTCCGCCGCCGGTTCGAGAGCGTCGTCGCCGATCTCGCCCAGGCCCGCGACCGCGTGGCGGCCGAGCCGGCCGCGGCCGCGCCGGGCGACGACGAGGAGGGGTTCGCCGTCGGCCGCCTCGGGGAGTCGGCCGCCCGGGCGGCCGGGGAGACGGGGGAGATCGCCGCCGCGTTCCGCGACATCCGCCTCGAACTCGACAACAACGCTCTGCTCACCCCCGAACTCGAGTCGCGACTCGTCGCCCGGATCGCCGATCCGCTCGCCGCGGTCGCCGCCACCGACCTGCCCGCCCTCGCCGCGGCCTGCCGCGAACGCGACGCGGCTCCCGCGGCGATCGTCGAACGGGCCGACGCGGTGCTGGCGCGGCTGCGGGCGATCCTCGATACGATGATCGAATTGGAGTCGTACAACGAGGTGCTCGAGCTGCTCCGCGGGGTGATCAAGACGCAGGAGGAGATCCGCGCCGAGACGCTCGAATGGCAGAAGCGCCGTGCCCGCGAGGCCCTGGAGCGACCCTGACATGAGTTTCCCCCCGGGAGTGGATCGGGCGGGGCCGGCGCGACCGTCGCTCCGCCTGGTCGGGCGGCCGGCGGCGGCGTTCGCCGTCGTGCTCGTCGCTGCCGCGACCGTCGCCTGCGGCCAGGAGACGCGTCCTGCCGCCGATGCCGGCGCGGCGCTCGTCGCCCGGGAGCAGGGGCTGCGCGACCAGTTCCGCGAGCTCGAGCGGACGTTCCTCCGCCTGGCGGACCTGCTCGCTGCCAGCGACCCGCGCCGCGCCGCCCTGTTGCGCTCGGCGTTCGAACAGTCGCGCGACGGCGAGGTCACCGAGCGCCTCGACGCGATCGTCGCGATGCTCGAAAAGGGGCAGCTCCTCAAGGCGGGCACGAGCCAGGCCGGGGCGATCGACAAGCTCCGCGAACTGCTCGTCCTTCTCGAGGCCGGCGACACCGACCGGCGCTTGAGCAACACCAAGGAAGAGGTCCGGCAGTTCCTCGCCCGCCTGGGCAAGGTGATCGCCCGGCAGCGCGATGTCGAGGGATCGACGGAGGCCGGAGCCGACGCCGAGAAGCTCGCCGAGCGGCAGGACGCGCTGGCACGCGACACCGAGGCCCTGGCGCGCGACATCGGCGGCTTCGCCAAGCGGCTCGCCCCGGCGACGCCAGGCGGGGCAGGGGAGGGGGCCGAGGCGAAGCAGCCCGGTGAGCAGAAGCCGGGCAAGCCCGGTGCCGGCGACGAGAACAAGCGCGACGACGCCGAGGGGGAGAAGAAAGACGCCGACGGCAGCGACGACGAGACTCCCGACATGCCGGCGGCCGACGAGCCGAAGGCCGATGCCGGGGCCGACGAGCAGGCCGAGGGGAAGTCTGACGGCAAGGGGGGGAAGCCCGAGGCCGGCAAGGGAAAACCGGCGGGCAAAGGCAAGCCGCAGCCGGGGGGCGAGCCGGGCGAGGGGGAAGGGGAGGAGCAGGAGGGAGAGCCGGGGGCGGACGAGCCGGCGCCCGAAGGGGACGACGAAGCCTCCCGCGCCGAACGCACGCGGCAGCGCCTCGGCGCGGCCGGAAGACGCATGGAGCAGGCCCGCAAGCGCCTCGACGAGGCCAACCGGCGCGGTGCCCGCGAGGATCAGGAGAAGGCGGTCGAGGAATTGGAAAGCGCCCGCGCCGAATTGGAGGAGATCCTCCGCCAGCTCCGCGAGGAGGAGGTCGAGCGCGTCCTCGTCCAGCTCGGCGCGCGGTTGCGGTCGATGCTGCGGATCGAGAAGGGCGTCTTGTCGGGCGCCGAAAAGCTCGCCGCCACGGCGGGCGACGGCGGCGCGCCGGCCGACCGCGAGCGCCAGGTCGAGGCGACGCGATTGGCCCGCGACCAAAGCCAGGTGGCCGCCGAGGCGACCCGGGCCTTGGCGCTCGTCCGCGACGACGGTTCCGCGGTCGCGATTCCCGAGGCGCTCGTGCAGCTCCACGACGACGCGGTCCAGGCGGCGGGCCGGCTCGGCCGCGGCGACGCCGGCACCACGACCCGCGGGATCATGCAGGACATCGTCGCCAACCTCGAAGAGATGATCGCCGCCCTCGAGAAAGCGCAGCGTGAGCAGCAGGCCCGGCAGAAGGGGGAGTCCGGGGGGAGGCCGGCCCAGCCCGGCGAGCAACCGCTCGTCGACAAGCTGGCGGAGCTGAAGATGATCCGCTCCCTGCAGATGCGGGTGAACACGCGCACCGGGAGGTTTTCGCAACTGCTCACCGACGGCACCGAGCAGGCCGAGGAGCCGGAACTGTTCGACGCGGTGCGGCGGCTCGCCGAGCGGCAGCGCACGATCGAGCGGGCGGCGCACGACATCGTCAGCGGCCGGACCGAATGACGGCCGCCGGACCCGCGGCCGACGGAGGATGCGTGGGCCGGCGCGGGGTGACGACGGTATGATTGACTCAGGTCCGGTGACGCGTCGCCATCTTCCGGCTCCGAGGAATCGTGCGATGAGAGCATCGTTGCAATCGGCCGGGACGGCGGCCCACGCCGCGGCCGGCGCACGCCGCTGGTTGGTGGCGCTGGTCGCCGGGCTGGCCACGGTCCCGGCTGGCGCCGCCGGGCCGGTCGCCCCCGGGGGAGCGGCCGCCGACGACACCCAGGAAGTCCGTCGCCAGCCGAGTTGGCCGGCGGCGACCCGGCAGCGGGCCGACGAATTGGTGGCGGCCTGGCTGGGCTCGATCGCCGATCCCGCGGCACGGGCCCGCGGCGCGGAGGCGTGGACCGCATCGTTTCCGGCCACCGACCTCCTCGACGCGGCGATGGCGGCGACCGGTGCCGTCGATCCGCGGGCGGCGGTGGCGGCCGCGTCGGTCGACGACCGACGCGGGCTGGCCGATCTGGCCTGGCTCGGCGAGTCGTCCGTCGCCCCCTTCGAGCGCGACACGCTGCGGGCCTGGATCGGTCGCGAGTTGGTGCGCCGCGACCGGTTCGACGAAGCCCTGCCGGTGCTGGCGTCGGTCGATCCCGTCGCCGCGGTCGACCCCGCGGCCGTTCTGTTCCACAGCGCTGCCTGCCAGCACTGGCTGCTCGACTCCCAGGTCGCGATCACCACGCTCGACCGGCTCCTCGAGCGGGCGGGTGAGATCCCGCTGCGCTACGAACGGGTCGCCCGGCTGCTCCGCGCCGACATGGCAGGGCTCGAGGACGAGTCGCTCGATCACATCGCGCGGCGGATGCGCGACGTGACCCGGCGGCTCGGTCTCGGCCGCGCCGGCGCCCGGACGCGGGCCGTCCAGGACGGTGTCATCGAGTCGCTCGACAAATTGATCGCGCGGCTCGAGCAGGAGCAGCAGTCGCAGTCAGGTGGCGGCGGGGGCGCGGGGTCGGGGTCGGGATCGGGGCAGGGGGGCCAACCGATGGACGACAGCCGCCCGGCCGGCGGCAAGGGGCCCGGCGAGGTGACACGGAAAGACCTCGAAGCGGGCGAGGGCTGGGGGCAACTGCCGCCGCACAAGCGTGAAGAGGCGCTGCAGCAGATCGGCCGTGAGTACCCGGCCCACTACCGTGAGGCGATCGAGCAGTATTTCAAGCGGCTCGCGGCGGGCGAGGAACAGCCGCCGTCACGGTAGCCGTCCGGCGCGCCCGGTGGGGCCAGGGATCCAGCGACATGCATGCGGCACTTCCTCGCAGTGGTGGCGGCGCAGTGGCGCCGCGCCCCGGGCTCTGGCCGACGCTGGCGCTTCTCGCCGCGGTCTGTGTGCCCCTGTCGGGCGCCGCGGCCGAGCCCCGGGTCGCGCTGACGCTCGTCGGCGGTGAACGCGCCGGCGGCCGCCTCCGGGCGCTGACCGCGACCGAGGTGGTGATCGACGACGGCACCGAGCGGCGCCTCCCGGTCGCGGGCGTTCGCCGTCTCGACATCGTCCGCGACGACGGCGCCACCGCCGCCGCTCCAGCCGGCAGCGCCCGTGTGTGGTTCACCGACGGCGGCTGGATCCGCGGCGACGACTTCGCGTGGCGTGCCGACAAGGACCGGGCGGGAGATCGGGTGGTCGCGGCGCTGGTCCGCGGGGGGCGCGAGTGGCAGCTGCCCGCCGACCGGGTGCTGCGGGTGGCATGGGACGCCGCCGCGCCGGCGGCCGATCCGCCCGAGCCGCCGTCGTGGCAGGCCGATCTCCCCGAAGACGCCGATGGCGATCTTCTCGTCGTGTCCGGCTCGGGCGAACCGACGTTCGTGCCCTGTGCGATCCAGACGGTGTCGGCGGAGGCGGTCACCGTGGTCGTCGACGGGGAGACGATCCCCGTCAAGCGCGCCAAGGTGATCGGGCTGGCGCTGTTCCGCCCGGCACCCGAGGCGGCCGGGCCACCCGCCGGCGCCATCGCCGTGGTCGTGCGCGGCGGCCGGCTGCTGGCGCGCCGCGCGGACTGGTCTGCCGACGGCCTCGTCGTCGACGGCAGCCTGACCGTGCCGGAGGAGGATCTGGTCGCCGTCGACTATGCCGTCGGCCGGACCGTCGACGTGGCGACGCTGACACCGGACCGCGTCGCGGTCGAGCCGTTTTTCGGAAACCTCGCGGCTCTCGAGGGGCTGGGGCCGTTCTTCGCCCCGCGGGCGCTGGCCGACGGGGCGCTGTTGGTGCGACCGCGGAGCGAACTGGAGTACCGCATCCCCACCGGGGGACGGCGCTTCCGGGCGACCGCCGTGCCGGCGATCGCCCGCGCCGTCCAGGGCGGCGTCGCGGTCGTCGTCCGGACCGACGATCGCGAAGTGTTTCGGGGCGTGGTCTCCGCCGCCGACTCGGCCACCGCCGCGCTGCCGATCGACGTCGATCTCACCGGCGCTCGCCGGATGGTGATCCTCGTCGAATTCACGTCGCCCGCCGATCAGGGATTCCCGTTGCGGCTCGAGTCCGCCGTCATCGACAGGTAGCCGACCGCCGCACCGTGCCGAGAGGGACCATGCAACCAGCGACAGCCTCACGGAGACGGTGCGACTGGCGCTCGGCGCGGGCGGTGCCCTGGCCGGCCCTTGTGGCCGTCGTCGTGGCGACGGCGACGGCCAGCCGTCCGGCGGCGGGCGCCGAAGCCGGCACGGCGCCCCCCGACTCGGTGCTCGCCGCGGAACGCGACCGCGTCGCGGTCATGGCCCGGGCCAGCGGTGCGGCGGTGGCGATCTTCGCCGGCGATGCGGGGGGCGGTTCGGGCGTGCTCGTCAGCCCCGACGGCTACGCGCTCACCAATTTCCACGTCGTCCAGCCCGCCGGCGTGGCGATGAAGTGCGGGCTCTCCGATGGACGGCTGTACGACGCCGTCCTCGTCGGTCTCGACCCCACCGGCGACCTGGCGCTGGTCAAGCTCGTCGGCCGCGACGATTTCCCCTGGGCCGAACTGGCCGACAGCGACACCGTCGCCGTCGGTGACCCCTGCTTCGCAGCCGGGAATCCGTTCCTCCTGGCGACCGACTTCCAGCCGTCGGTGAGCGCGGGGATCGTCTCCGGCGTCCACCGCTACCAGGGCCCGGCTGGCACGATCCTCGAGTACGCCGACTGCATCCAGGTCGACGCCGCGATCAACCCCGGCAACTCGGGCGGGGCGCTGTTCGACGCCCGGGGGGCGGTGATCGGGATCAACGGCCGGGCGTCGTTCGAGAAGCGCGGGCGCGTCAACGTCGGGGTCGGCTACGCCATCTCGTCGAACCAGGCGCGGCACTTCCTCGGCGCCCTCAAGGGGGGGCGGATCGTCGACCATGCGACCCTCGGGGCGACGGTCGCCACCGCGTCCGACGGGCGCGTGGTCGTCTCCGACATCCTCGAGAGCTCCGACGCCTACCGGCGTGGGCTGCGCTACGACGACGAGGTCGTGGCCCTGGCCGGCCGACCGGTGCGCACCGTCAACGCCTTCAAGAACGTCCTCGGGACGCTGCCGTCCGGGTGGCGCGTGCCGCTGGTCTACCGGCGCGGGGGGCAACGCCACGAGATCCTCGTCCGGCTCGCGGCCGTGCACGCCCCGGCGGAACTCGAGGCGATCGTCTCCGGCGAGGGGGGCCCGCGGCAGCGCCGGCGGACGCCCGGCTCGCGGCGGCCGCAGGCCCCGGGCGACGAGCCGCCACCCGATGAGGCACCGGCCGCTCCCGCCGCCCGCGAACCGCCCCCGCTCCCCGACGCGCTCCGCGGGCTCCACGAGGCCCGGCCGGGATTCGCCAACTTCCACTTCAACCTCGTCGAACGGGACCGTGTCGCGGCGGCGATCGCCGCCCGCCACCCGGTCGAGCGGCCGGCCGGGACGTGGCGCGTCGTCGGCCGCCTGACCGACAAGGAGGCATTCCGGATCGAGCTGGCGCCGGCACGGGCGAGCATCGATCTGCCGACGGGAACGAGCGCGATCGACGCCGCCGGTGAGCTCGACGCCAATCCCGCACCGCCGGGGAGCGGCGGGCTGCTGGCGGCACTGGTGCTGTGGCGGCGTCTGATCCTCGACGGCCCCCGGTCGCTCGGGCGCACCACCTACCTCGGCACGGTGCCGGCCGCGACGGCGGCTGGCGCGGAGCCGGCGGGCACGGCGATCCCGGTCTACGACGACGTCCTCGATGCGGCGGTCGGGGGGGTCGAGGCCCGATTCATCGTCGCCGCCGACGGTGCCGTGACCGGCATCGACCTGTGGACCGCCCCCGATGCCGAGCCGTGCGAAGTGCGGTTTGCCTACGCCGCGGACGGGGGCGTGGGCGATGCGGTCGGCCTGCCGCGGAGCTTCACCGTCCGCCATGCCGATGCCGCGTTCGGCACGTTCACGATCGACGAGGTGGTGGTCGAGCCGGCCACCGAGAACGCCGACTCGACCGGCCCGGCGGCGACCGCCGGAGACGGCGCGGGAGCGGAGCGATGAGCGACACCATCCAGGGACGCCCGGCAGGGGGAGCGGGGGCGCTTCTGGCGCTTGCCCTCACGCTGGCGCTGGCCGGTCCGGTGTCGCGCGCGGCGACGCCTGGGGAAACCATCGCCGGTGCGGCACGGGGCGTCGTCAAGGTCTACGGTGCCGGCGGCGTGCGCGGCCTCGAGGCGTACCAGACCGGGATCCTCGTCACCCCGGCGGGCCACGTCGTCACCGTCCTCAGCACGGTCCTCGACTCCGACACGATCGACTGTGTTCTCGACGACGGTCGGCGTTACCCGGCCCGGCTCGTGGGGGCCGACCCGGCCCGCGAGCTGGCTGTCCTGGCGATCGAGGGGGAGGACCTGCCCGCCCTGCCGCTGGTGGCCGATCTGCCCCGTGTCGCCCCCGGCACGCGCGTGCTCGCGCTCTCCAACCTGTTCGGCGTCGCGGTCGGAGACGAGCGCGTCAGCGCACAGCACGGCGTGGTCTCGGCGGTCGTGCCCCTCGAGGCGCGGCGCGGAAGCTACGAGGCCCCGTACCGCGGCACCGTCTACCTGCTCGACTGCACGACCAACAACCCCGGCTCTCCCGGCGGGGCCTTGATCGATTTCCGCGGCCGCCTGGTCGGCGTCCTCGGCAAGGAGCTCCGCGCCAGTGCCAGCGGCGTGTGGCTCAACTACGCCCTGCCGATCGACGAGGTCGCCAAGGCCTACGACGACATCGTCGCCGGCCGCGCCAGTGCTCCGGTGGCCGGCGGCGGAACACGCTTCGACCCGTCACTCCTCGGGGTGCTGCTCGTGCCCGATCTCCTCGACCGCACGCCGCCGTTCCTCGAGGCCACGCGTGCCGGTTCGGCCGCGGCCGCCGCCGGGCTCCGCGCCGACGACCTGCTGGTCGCCGTCAACGGGCGCACGGTGCCGTCGCGCCGGGCGGTCGAGGAGGCGCTCGGCGCCCTCGCCACCGGCGATCCGGTGCGGCTCACCGTGGTCCGCGGCGGGGCAATCGTGGAATGCGACCTGGGGCCGCGCCCGGCCGCGGGGGAGGCGCCGTGAAGGGACACTGGCTCGCGTCGTTGGCGCTGCTGCTGGCGACCGTCGTGCGGTCGGCGACGGCACAGGATCCGGCCAACGCCGGCAGCCTGGCGCTGGCGGAGGAGGAGGCGTTCCGGGCTGCTGCAGCCACGGTCGCGCCGGCGGTCGTGCGCATCGAGCCGGGGGTCGCGACGGCCGCGGTCGGCGCCGGCGCCGAGGCGGCACCGGCGACGAGCTTCTCGACTGGCGTCGTCGTCGGTGCCGAAGGCTGGATCGTGACCACCGCCTTCGCCGTTCCGGACGACGTCGCCGAGACGGTCGTCCGCTTCCCCGACGGCAGCCGCGCGGTCGGCCGGGTCGTCGGCCGTGACGAGGCACGGTCGCTCGTCCTGCTCCGCGTCGAAGCCCTCCCCGCGGGCTGTGCGCCGCCGACGGAGTGGGTGCGCCGCGCCGACCTGGCGGTCGGGCAGTGGACGATCGCGCTGGGGCGCGGCTGGGACAGCGCGACGCCGGGGGTCGCAGTCGGCATCCTCTCGGCGCTCGATCGCTCCTGGGGGCGCAGCGTGCAGACCGACGCCTCGGTGTCGCCCGCCAACTACGGCGGGGCACTGGTCGACATCCGCGGCCGGATGATCGGGATCCTCGCCCCGCTGCCGGCCGACACCGCCGGGATGAGCTCGGGCACCGAGCTGTACGACGCCGGGATCGGGTTCGCCGTTCCCTACGAGGATCTCGTCCGCGTCCTGCCGCGGCTCCAGGCGGGGGAGACGCTCCGTCCCGGGATCATCGGCATCGGCTACGCGTCGCGCGACGCCGTCAACGGGCCGGCACGCGTCGCCGTGTGCCGTGCCGGCTCCCCGGCCGCGAAGGCGGGGATCCGCGCCGGCGACCGGATCGTGTCAGCCAACGGCCGGGCGGTGACGCGCGTGGCCGACCTCCGCCACGTGGTCGCTCCGCTCTACGCCGGCGATCGGCTGGAACTGGAACTGGAGCGCGGCACGGGCGACACGGCGACCGAGAGGATCGCCGCCAGCGTCGAGCTGGTGGCGCGCTTGCCCCCGTGGCGCCGCACCGTCCTCGGGATCGTGCCCACCCGCGAAGTGCCGACGGCTGCGGCCGACGGTGCCGCGGAACCGGCGGCCACCGGGATTCGCGTCGGCTGGGTATGGCCCGACGGGCCGGCGGCCGCGGCCGGTGTGCTTCCCGGCGACGTCGTCGTGGCGGTCCGTCCCGTCGAGGCCGAGCGTGCCGGCGAGCGGCTGGCCCTCGCGGCGCCCGCGCAGTTGGCCGGCTTCGTCGGCGGGCTCGAGCCAGGGAGCAGCGTGATCCTCGAACTGAAGCGCGACGCCGCGCCGGTCGAAGTCACGGTCGTGACGACCGTCGCCCAGGCCGGCGTGCCCGCGGACGTCCCGGTGACGGAGGCCGATCCGGCCGCCGTGCGCGTCGTCCGCCTCGAGGCGCCGGAGCTGCCCGAACCCGTCCTCGCCGTCGTACCCGACGGCGCGGCCACCGAACCGCTCGGGGCGCTGGTCTGGTTCGATCCACCGCGCGGTGCCGTCGACGCCGAAGGGGCGTTGCGAACGTGGCGGACGGCGGCCGCGCGGCACCGCGTCGCCGTGCTCGTGCCCGGATCGTCGGACCCGCAGCGCTGGGGCCGGGCCGACATCGGCGCCGTCGCCCGGGCCCTCGACAGCCTGCGGAGCCGGCGCGCGATCGACCCCAGCCGGGTGGCCGTGGCCGGGAACGGAGCCGGAGGGCAGTTCGCCTGGCTCGTGGCGGAGCGGCTCGGGCCGGCGGTGCGCGGCGTGGCCCTCGTCGGCGCGTCGCTGCCACGGCAGGCGACCATCGAGCCGGCCGAGCCGGGGCGCAGCCGCGTCGTCCTGTTCGGCGGCAGTGCGACCGAACCCCACCTTCGCGACGCCGACCGCGAACGGCTCACCGCCGCCGGCTACCCCGTCGGAACGCTGCCCGGTGGCGACGGCGGTGACGCCCCCGCCGAGAATCTCTGTGCGTGGGTCGAGGCACTGGGCGTCCTGTGAGCGGCGACGGGGACGAGCGGGACGATCTCCCGCGGATCCTCTGGGCCGACGGCCACCTGCTGGCAATCGACAAGCCGGCGGGGATGCCGAGCGTGCCGGCGCGCAACCCCTACGACCCCCCCGCCGCCGCCACCGTCCTGGCCCCGGCCTGGGGCCCGCTGGAGGCCGTCCACCGCCTCGACCGCGAAACCTCCGGCATCCTTCTCCTGGCGCGGACGGCGGCGGCCCGCCGCCGGCTCGGCGCGGCGTTTGCCGAACGGACGGTTCGCAAGGAGTACGTCGCCGTGGTCGACGGCCGTCCGCCGACGCCAGCTGGCACGCTCCACCTGCCGCTCGGTCCCGATCCCGACCGCCCGCCACGGCAGCGCTGCGACCCGGTCGCCGGACGGCCGTCGACGACGCGCTGGCGCTCGCTGGCCACGTCAGCGGAGCAGACGCTGCTCCTGCTCGAGCCGCTCACCGGGCGCTCGCACCAGCTCCGTTGCCATCTCGCCTGGCTCGGCGTTCCGATCGTCGGAGATCCGCTCTACGGCCGCGGCCGGCCCGTCGGCCGCCTTCTCCTCCACGCGGCGCGGATCAGCTTTCCCCATCCTGTCGACGGCACGACGCACACGTTGCTCCTGCCGGCGTGCTTTCCCCCAGACGGCGCGCCGTGGCACGCGGCCGACACGCTCACCCCCGCGCCGTCGGCCGCAACGCCGAGGCGCTGACCTGCTGCCAGTAGCGTGAAAACCGCCCCAGGTCGCGTACGCCCGCGGCGTCGACGAGCTGTGGCCGGTCGACCACCTCGACCGGGAGCACCGCGGCGATCGCCCCGGCTTGGCGGCGCAGCCGCGGGCAGGGGGTGTCGGTGAGGGCGACGCCGTCGCAGCCGTGGGCACGGGCGTGCCGGGGCACCTCGACGGTCGGATCACCGCGCACGACGTCGATCGACCCGATGTCGGCGAGGCATTCGAAGAGGAACCGCAGCCGCGCCGGCGACGGCCGCTCGGCGGCGAGCCACTCCGGATCGATGATGAACAGCCGCGGCGAGTCGGGGTAGCGTCGCGGCGCCGGCGCCGTCTCCGCCGCGGCATCGAGCGTGACCCATACCAGCGGTCGCCGCGGGGCCGTCGGCAGCGCGGGGCGCCACGGCCCGCCGGGAGGGATCCGCAGCGCCGGGCGCTGAGCCGGCGCGCCGTCGAACAGCCGGCCGGCGAGGTCTTCGTAGCTTCCCTCGAGGTCGCAGGCGCCGGCCACCGCGCAGCCGCGGCAATGGCGACCGGCGGTGAACGACTCGAGGTTTTCCCGATTGAAGATGTAGGGTTTGGCGGCGAACGTGCCCGCCACCCACTGCCACGAGAGGTGATTGGAGGCGGGATCGCCGTCGAGGAGGTGGGACAGGAACCAGTCGGCTCCCGCCCGCCAGTCGATCCCGCGGACGTGCACCAGCCAGCTCGCCAGCCACATCCGCTCGTGGTTGTGCAGCCAGCCGTCGCCGCGGAGCCGCCGGGAGAAATCGTCGATGCAGGCCAGGCCCGTGGCGGCGTCGCGGACGTCGTCGGGAAGCCGCGTCGCCGGCTGCCGGCGCGGCACCGCGGCCGGGGCCTCGATCGCCCTGCCGATCCGCGCGCCGAGGGCACCCTGGACCCGCAGCCAGTAGTCGCGCCACGCCAGCTCGCGCACCAGCACCAGGGCGTCGTCGGCGCGCGTCACTCGGGCCAGCGCCGCGTCGCGAACCTCCGCCAGCCCGAGGACCCCGTGGCGGATCCAGGGCGACAGGGAGGTCACCGCGCCGTCGACGTGATTGCGCGTCGCGGCGTAGCGGGGCGGATCGATCGCCTCGACACGCTCGAGCGCCGCCCCCCGGCCACCGCGGAAGCGCCGCGTGCCGTCCCCGCCGGTGTCGGGGCCGACGTCGGAAACCAGCGCGAGCCACGAATCGATCGGCGCTGAAGGCATGTCAGGGAGCCCACGAGTGTCGGAGTCAGACGTGCATCGTTCCCGGGCAACGGGCTGCCGTCAAAGTGGGCGGCGGCATCGCGAGCGGTCCAGATCCGTCGTCGGGGCCAGGGATGATCCCTCGGTGTGACACCGATTCCCCGGCCGTGCCGGCGACCGTCCGCCCGGAACGATCGACGGCCGCCGATCGTGGCACGACGTTTGCTGAATCGATGAGGTGGTGTCCCGCGCGGCTTCGGCGCCGGTCCGTCGCGATCCATTAGGATGCCCCAACGGCTTGGGTGGGCAAACCGCCTAGCTCGCCCAGGCCGGGGCATGCCCGGCGGGATGGAACCCCGTCCCTCCGGGCATGCCCCTCGAGGCATTGAGCGTCCGCACCGTGAAACTGATCATCGCGATCATCCAGCCCGATCGTCTCGAGTCGGTCAAGGAAGCGTTGTCCCAGGTCGAGGTTTTCCGCCTCACGGTCCTCGATGTCCAGGGATTCGGCCGGCAGCGCGGCCATGCCGAGACCTACCGGGGCCACGAGATCGCCGTCAACCTGCTCCGCAAGGTCCAACTGCAGATCGCCGTCAACGACGCCTTCGTGGAACCGACGATCGCGGCGATCATCAAGGGGGGGCGCACCGGCGAGCAGGGGCAGATCGGCGACGGCAAGATCTTCGTCATCCCGCTCGAGGAATGCGTCCGGATCCGCACCGGCGAGCGCGGCGGCGAAGCGATATAGTTTTCGCGCGGAACGAGCCCTCCCTTGCCTCGTTCCGCTTGGCCGTCCGGTGGCGACGCCAAGGGTCGCCACGGCCGGCGGCCGCCGCGTCCGGCGGCGGGAACGTGCGGTCGGAGGCGTGAGGGAGCGTCGGGAACGAGCCTTCCCTGGCCTCGTTCCGCTTGGCCGTCCGTGGTCGGCGGCGACGCGGTCGGCGTCACACGCGCTGCGGGTGGATCCGCGGGCTCGGGCCGAGGGCGATGCGGTTGACGGCCGCGAGAAACGCCTTCGCCGAAGCCTCGAGCGAATCGGTCGAGACGCCACGGCCGCGGTGCAATTCGCCCCCGTGCTCGAGCTCGACGGTCACCTCGGCCTGGGCGTCCTTGCCGACGGTCACCGCCTGGACGCGGAAGTCGCGGCAGGTCGTGACGATCCCCGTGAGCTTCTCGATCGCCAGGAAGATGCCGTCCACCGGGCCGTCGCCGGCAGTGATCGTGACCGCCTCGGCCACGCCGTCGTGGAGCACGCGCAGCTCGACGGTCGGGATCGCGCCACTGGCGCAGGAGAGCGTGTAGCCCGCGAAGCTGAACTGCTCGGGAAGGGCCGCGAACTGCGACTCGCACAGCGCCGCGATGTCGCCGTCGTAGATCTCCTTCTTCCGGTCGGCGAGCGCCTTGAATCGATCGAACAGCGTCTGGAGCTGCTCGGGGCTGAGCTGGTAGCCGAGCGACCGTGCCCGGTCGGCCAGCGCCGCCCGGCCGCTGTGCTTGCCGAGGACGAGGTCGGTCTTCTCGAGGCCGACGTCCTCCGGCCGCATGATCTCGTAGGTCCGGCGCTCCTTGAGCATCCCGTCCTGGTGGATGCCTGCCTCGTGCGCGAAGGCGTTGCGGCCGACGATCGCCTTGTTGCGCGGGACGCGGATCCCGGTGATCGTGGCCACCAGGCGGCTGGTCGGCACCAGCCTCCGGGTGTTGATCCCGGTGGCGCAGCCGTAGGTGTCGCAACGCGTCCGCAGCGCCATCACGACCTCCTCGAGCGAGCAGTTGCCCGCCCGCTCGCCGATGCCGTTGATCGTGCATTCCACCTGCCCGGCCCCCGCCTCGACGGCCGCCAGGCTGTTGGCCACCGCGAGGCCGAGGTCGTCGTGGCAGTGGACGCTGATCACCGCCCGATCGACGTTCGGCACGCGGGCCCGGAGGGCGGCGATCACGCCGTGCATCTGCGTCGGCGTCGCATAGCCGACGGTGTCGGGGATGTTGACGGTGGTGGCGCCGGCGTCGATCACCGCCTCGACGACACGGCACAGGAAGTCGATCTCGGTCCGCGCCGCATCCTCGGGGGAAAATTCGATGTCGGCGCACAGCCCGCGCGCCCGGCGCACACCCGCGACGGCCCGGGCGACGACCTCGTCCTCGGTCATCCGCAGCTTGAATTCGCGGTGGATGGCACTGGTCGCGAGGAACACGTGGATCCGCGGCCGGTCGGCGGCCCGGAGCGCCTCCCAGGCGCGGTCGATGTCGCCGTCGTTGCACCGCGCCAGGCCGCAGACGGTCGTGCCACGGACCTCGCGGGCGATCGCCGCGACGCTCTCGAAGTCTCCCGGCGAGGCGATCGGGAAGCCTGCCTCGATGATATCGACACCGAGTTGCACCAGCGCCTGCGCGATCTCGAGTTTCTCCGTGAGGTTCATGCTCGCGCCGGGCGACTGTTCGCCGTCGCGAAGGGTCGTGTCGAAGATGCGGACGGGACGGAGTTGGCTCATGGCGGCCGCGGCACTGCGGGGGGCGGGACAGCCGTGCAATGTAGCAGCCGCGGCGGCGACGACGCAGTCCGGCGCGATCCCGGTGGTGGGGGAGGGCGAACGCGGCCGAAGCTAGAATGGATGTCGGTTCCCCGCCCCTTTCGTCACGTCCGCGCCGATGTCCACCGTCCCCTCGTCGCCGCCAGCCGCCGTCGCTCCGCACGCCGCCGCCGACGGCGGCCGGCGGCCGGACCGCGCTGCCCTCGGGCGGCAGGCCGCGTTCGCCGCCACGATCGCCGCCTGTGGGCTCGCCTGGTGGTGGCTGGCGACGCATCACATGGTTCCCCCCGAGCACGACGCGCCGGCCGCCGCCCCGGCCACGGACGTCGCTGCGGGCGACGTCGTCGTCCTGCCGGCCGCCACCACCGGCATCGAGGTCGCGGCGGTCGGCCTGCGGTCGCTCCGCGGCCACCTCACCGTCCCCGGCCGTCTCGACTACGACGCCCGCTACCGCCTCGATTACGGTGCCCCGGTCGACGGCATCGTGTCGCGCGTGCTCGTGCAGGTCCGCCAACGCGTCGCGCGTGGCGATTCGCTCGCCGAGATCTCCAGCCCCGACGTCGGCACCGCGCGTGACGACATCCGCCGCCGCGAGGCCGACCAGGAGATCGCGCGGCATGCCGCCGAGTGGACCGAGACGATCGCCGGCAACGTCGATGCCCTGCTGGCCTACCTGGCACGGCGGCCATCGCTGGCCGACGTCGAAGCGGCCTTCGAGGGGCGCGTGCTCGGTGCCTACCGCGAGGCGATTCTCGGCGCTTATTCACGCCTCGTGTTCGTCGAGAAGGTCAGCGACAGCACCGCGCAGCTCGGTGCCGGCGGCGTGCTCTCGGGGCGGATCGTCGAGGAGCGGACCAGCAACCTCGAGGTCACCCGCGCCAATTACCTGGCCGCCTGCGAGGAAGCGCAATTCGCCGTCCGGCAGAAGCGCGACCAGGCCCGGGCCGAGCTGGCCCAGGCCGACCGCCTCGTCCAGATCGCCCGCGAGAACCTCCGCACGCTCGTCGGCAGCCGGCTCGATACCGACGTCGGCGGTCGGGGGTCGGGCACGGTGACGATCGAGGAGGAAGGAGAGGTGGGGACGGGCGCCACGGGGGCCACGAACGGCCTCAGCACCCTCGTGTTGCGCACGCCGTTCGACGGACTGGTGGAAGACGTGTTCGTCGCCCGCGGGGAGCGCGTCAAGGCGGGGGACAGGATGTTCGTCGTCGCCGACACCGGCACGCTGTGGGTCCGGGCGCAGATTCACGAGCGCCAGTGGACGACCGTCGAGGTCGCCGAGGGGCAGGAGGTGCGCGTCAAGGTCCCGGGGGCCGGCGACCACGACACCACGGCTCGGGTCAGCCACGTCGGCGCGACGGTCGAAGCCGATTCGCGGAGCGTGCCCCTCGTCGCCGAGCTCGAGAACGACGACGCCCATTACAAACCGGGGATGTTCGTCTGGGTCGATCTTCCCCAGGGAGAGCCGCGCGAGGTGCTCGCCATTCCGGCGGCCGGGGTGATGCGCCACCAGGGCGAGGCCTTCGTGTTCGTCCCGGCGGGGCGCGACGAAGAGGGGCGGCCGCGCTACCGGCGCGTCGGGATCACGACCGGGATCGAGGAGGGGGGCTACGTCGAGGTCACCCGCGGGCTCGCCGCGGGGGACGAGGTGGTGACCACCGGGGCGTTCACGCTCAAGAGCGAACTGCTCCTCGAGGACGAATCCGCGCCCGGTGCCGAGGGCGGCGGTGGCTGACACATCGGGGAGCGGCGCCGCGTGCTGACCGGCATCATCGAGTGGTCGTTGGCCAACCGGGCGCTGGTCATCGCCCTGTTCGTGCTGATGGCCTGCGCGGGGCTGTTCGCGGCGACCCGGATCCCGGTCGATGCCGTCCCCGACCTGGTCAACATCCAGGTCCAGGTGGTCACCGAGGCGGGCGCGCTGCCGCCGGTGGAGGTCGAGCGCTCGATCACCTACCCGGTGGAACGTGCGGTGAGCGGGCTGCCTGGCATCGAGGAGATCCGCAGCGTCTCGCGTCTGGGGATCTCGGCGGTGACGGTCGTGTTCCGCGAGGGGACCGACATCCTCCGCGCCCGCCAGCTCGTCGCCGAACGACTCCCCGAGGCCGCGGCCGGCATCGCCGTTCCCGGGGCCGAGCCGAAGCTCGGCACCCTGAGCACGGCGCTCGGCGAGATCCTCCAGTTCGAGGTCCGGGGAACCGGTCACGACCTGATGGAGCTGCGCGGCATCCTCGAGTGGGACATCGCCCCGGCGCTCCGCGAGGTGCCGGGTGTGACCGATGTCAACAGCCACGGCGGATTCGCCAAGTCGTACGAGGTCGAGGTCGATCCCGACCGGATCTCCTCCCACGGCATCGCGCTGGCCGAGGTGCTCGCGGCGCTGGAACGCAACAACGCCAGCACCGGCGGCGGGTATGTCGTCAAGCATGGCGAGCAGCGCTTCATCCGTGGCCAGGCGCTGCTCGGCGGCGTCGCCGACATCGAGCAGGTCGTCGTCCGCAGCCCCCCGGGGGGCGTTCCCGTGCTGGTCCGTGACGTCGGCAAGGTGACGGTGGCGCCGCTGCCGCGGCAGGGAGCGGCGAGTCGCGACGGGCGCGGCGAGGTCGTCACCGGAATGGTGATGATGGTCCGCGGCGAGAACGGCCGCCGGGTCGTCGCCGCGGCCAAGGAACGGCTCGGCGAGATCGGCCGGACGCTCCCCGCCGGTGTCACGCTGGAGACGATCTACGACCGCTCCGACCTCATCGCCCGGACGCTCGACACCGTCCTCCACAACCTCGCCGAGGGGGGGCTGCTGGTGGTGGTCGTGCTCCTCGTCCTCCTCGGCAATCTCCGCGCCGGGCTGATCGTCGCCTTGGCGATCCCGCTGTCGATGCTGTTCGCCGCCAACTGCATGTGGGCGGCGGGGATCCCGGCGAGCCTGATGAGCCTCGGGGCCATCGACTTCGGGCTGGTCGTCGACAGTTCGGTGATCATGGTGGAGAACTGCGTCCGGCGCCTCGGCCACGCCCCGCCGGGGTCGTCGCGGCTTGCAGTCGTCGTCGATGCCGCGGTCGAGGTCCGCGGTCCGACGATGTTCGGCGAGTTGATCATCGCCATCGTCTACCTCCCGATCCTGTTCCTCCAGGGGACCGAGGGGAAGCTGTTCCGGCCGATGGCCCTCACGGTGCTGTTCGCGCTGGCCGGGTCGCTGGTGATCTCGCTGACGCTGATGCCGGTCCTCGCCGCGACCGTCCTCGGGCGCGAGGAGGAGCGCGAGCCGTGGCTGATGCGCGTCTTCCACCGCTGCTACCAGCCGCTGGCGCGGCTCGCCGTCGGGTATCCGGTGCTGATCACCGTGGCGGCGGCGCTGCTGGTGGCGGCCACGGTCCCGGTCGCGCTCCGCCTCGGGGCTGAGTTCATGCCCCGCCTCGACGAGGGCGACATCCTCATCGAGGCGACCCGGCTCCCCAGTGCCACGCTCGAGGACGCGGCGCCGATGACGGCCCGGATCGAAGCGCTCCTCGGCGCCTACCCCGAGGTCCGGACGGTGTTCTGCAAGACCGGTCGGCCCGAGATCGCCAACGACATCATGGGGGTCCAGCAGACCGACATCTGGGTGATGCTCCGGCCCCACGGGGCGTGGCCGACGGGCGTGACCCGCGAGTCGCTCGTCGAGCGGATGGCCGCAGACCTCCCCGCCGCGGTCCCCGGCGCGACCTTCGGTTTCAGCCAGCCGATCGAGATGCGTGTCGACGAGCTGGTGGCGGGCGTCAAGGCGGACGTCGCGGTCCTCGTCTACGGCGACGACCTCGCTGCCCTCGGCCGCATCGGCCAGCGGATCGAGGGGCTGCTGCGCGGCATCAAGGGTGCCGCCGACGTCCGTGCCGACTGGCAGGCCGATGTGCCGACCCTCCGCGTCGACGCGCGCCGTGATCAACTCGCCCGCCACGCCATCGACGGCGTCGAGGTGATGGAGGCCGTGTCGGCGCTGGGGGGGATCCCCGTTGGCGTGATCTACGAGGGACGGCCGCGCTATCCTCTCGTCGTCCGCTATCCGCGCGCCTGGCGCGAGGACGAGACGCTGCTCCCGCAGATCCCGGTGGGGACGGCCAAGGGGCGCCCGGTGCCGCTCGGCGAGCTTGCCGACGTCCGCATCGAGGAGAATCCGCCGAGCATCGAGCACGAGAATTCTCGGCGGCGGACGTTCGTGTCGGCCAATGTCCGCGGGCGCGACGTCGCCAGCTTCGTCGCCGAAGCGCGGCAGCGCGTGGCGGAAGGGGTCGCCTTGCCCCCGGGGTACACGATCCGCTGGGGAGGTGATTTTGAATTCCTCCTCTCCGCCAGCCGCCGGCTGGCGCTGATCACGCCGCTGGTGCTCGGCCTGATCGCGCTGCTGCTGTACACGAGCTTCAAATCGCTGCGGCTGGCGGCCCTGATCTTCGTCGCCGTGCCGGTGGCGGCCTGCGGCGGTGTCGTCGCCCTGGCGCTGCGGGGGATGCCGTTCTCGATCTCGGCCGGCGTCGGCTTCATCGCGCTGTTCGGCGTGGCCGTGCTCAACGGCCTGGTGTGGGTGGCGGGGGCGGAACACGCCCGGGCCGACGGGCTCACGCCCCGCGCCGCCGCCCTCGCCACGGCCGAGGCCCGGATCCGCCCCGTCCTGATGACGGCGCTGGTCGCCAGCCTCGGGTTCCTGCCGATGGCCCTGGCGACCTCGGCCGGGGCGGAGATCCAGCGGCCGCTGGCGACGGTCGTGATCGGCGGGATCGTGACCTCGACCCTGCTGACGGCTCTGGTGATCCCGGCGATCTATCCCTGGTTCGCCCCGCCGCGCTCGGCCGAGCTTCCGGGATGAGGCGACCGCGGCCGCCGCGCGGTACAACTGCCGGCCGACCGGGGGCTGCATGACGCTGCGCGAGTTCCAGGCACTGATCCGCCGCATGTATCACGACAAGGACGCCGCGCGCGGTGTCGAGGGGACCTTCATGTGGCTCTCCGAGGAGATCGGCGAGCTGGCCGGAGCGCTGCGCTCGGGCACCAAGGAGGAGTTGGCGCTGGAATTCGCCGACGTGCTCGCCTGGCTGGCGACGATCGCCAATGTCGCCGACGTCGATCTCGAGGCGGCGATCGAGCGCAAGTACGGGTCGGGCTGTCCGGGGTGCGGGCAGCCGGCATGTGTCTGCCCCGATGCGGAGAAGCCATGAGGGGGAGCCGTCGGGCCGGGTCGCCCGCGACGGCGCCCGGGCGTGCGGAGGCGCGGGGGAGACGCTCTTCCCGGCCCGCCGGCGCGCGGTGCCTGGCCGTGGCCGTCGGTGTGGCCGTCACCGCGTTCCTCGGCGCGGGGTTGGCAGCGTGCGGCGCCGAGGGCACCGATCGGGTCACGGTCGGTCTCGCCGGCGCCTACCGCACAGGGAGCTGGACCCCGGTCGTCGTCGAAGTCGCCGCCGGGCCGGCGGACGAATCGATCGCCGTGTGGGCCGAGGATCCGGACGGTCAGGCTGTCCGCTCTCCGCCGATGGCGCTGGAGACGACTGCGGCCGGCACCCGCCGGGCACGCGTGCGGATCCGGCCCGGTCGCCCCGCCGCGCCGCTCCGCGTCGACCGGATCGGCGCCGACGGGCGCGCGGTCGCCGGCACGACGGTCGATCCGCCGCGGGCGCTCGATTCGTCCGAGCGGCTGATCGTCGTCGTCGGCGACCTGCCGATGGCAAACCGCGCGGCGCGGTTGAGCGTCCGCGAGGGGCGCCCGCGGGTCGTGTCCGTCGCCGATCCCGGTTCCCTGGGGACCGAAGGACTCGATTTTTCCGCTGCCGACGTGATCGTCGTCTGCGGGCGCGCCGTCGCGGCCGTGGGCGAGGCCGGCGCACCGGGCCTGGCGGCGATCGACGAGTGGGTCCGCCAGGGGGGGCAGCTCGTGCTCGTTGCCGGCAAGAGTGCCGGCGAGCCGTCGTTCCGCACGTCGCCGGCGGCGGCTTGGCTCCCGGGGCCTCAGGGACGGTCCGGCACGGTGGACCGCTTCGTGCCCCTCCGCCGCGCCGGGGCGATCGAGACCTATGCCCATTCCGCCCGGCCGCTCGACCGGGCGCTGCTCGACGGCGTCGAGGTGCCGTTGCTGGCCGACTCGCGGTCGCTCGACGGTGTGATCGAGGCCTACGAGGGATCGGCGCCTGGCGACCTGCCGCTGGTGGTCCGCAGCCCGCGCGGCTTCGGCACCGTCACCTGGGCCGGGGTCGACATCGATGCCGGCGGGATGCGCGAATGGCCGGGGACCGAGCTGATGCTGCTCGAGCTGCTCGGCGGCCCGCCACCCTCGCGGACCGCCGGGCGGACCGGCGAGTCGGCCGTGCAGGGGCAGGACCTCACCGGCCAGCTGCGGGTCGCGATCGACCGCTTCGCCGCGGTCGCTCCCGTGCCGTTCCAGATCATCGCCGGGCTGTCGATCCTGTACATCGCGTTTCTCTACCCGTTCGATTGGTGGCTCGCCTCGGGGGGGCGCCGCGATGGCCCGGCGGGTCGCGCGCGGGGCTGGGTGGCGTGGCTCTCGCTGCCCGTCGGCGTGGCCCTGTTCGCCGCTGCCGCCTGGGGGATCGGGCAGCGGTGGAAGGGAACGTCGTGGCGTTCGTCGCAGACCGATCTGGTCGACGTCGACACCGTGACCGGAGCGTTTCGCGCGCTGTCGCTGGCGGGGATCTGGTCGCCCGCCAACGACACGCTCACCGTGACGGCGGCACCGTCCGCGGCGCTCCCCGCCGGCCCTCCGCGGCTGGCTGTGTCGTGGCTGGCGGCGTCGGGGCGCGGGATCGGCGCCACCGATGCCACGACGAGCCACCCAGGGCTGGCGACCGGCGACTATTCGGCCACGGCGGCACTCGACGGCCTCGACGGCGTGCCGGTCGCCGCCCACTCCAGTCGGTTGTTCGAGGCCACCTGGAACGCCGCGACGACCGCCCCCGTGGTCGCGGCGACGCTGCGCCGCGCCGGCCCCGGCGCCCTCCGCGGGTCGGTCGAGAACCGCCTGCCGTTCCCCCTCGGCGGGTGCTACCTGGTGCACGCCGGGTGGATGTGGGACGTCGGCGACCTCGCTCCCGGCGGCCGCTTCGAAGCCTTCTCCGGCCGCAGCCCGCGGTCGTTCGTCGCCGGCCTCACGCGCCGGACGACGGTCAAGGATCGCGAGGTCAACGAGCGCTGGGACATCACCAACCGCGACCCGCTCCGGATCCTCGAGATCGTCGGCTTCCACACGAAGGTCGGCGGCAGCGGCTACACCGCGCTCGAAGCCGGTCGGCTCGGCCGCTACGACCTCTCGCCGCTCCTCGACGTCGACCGGGCGGTGCTCGTGGGGCGGGGCCCGGTGGGCACCGCGTGGCGCGAGCTGGCGGCGGAATCGGGGGCGATCGGCGACCGCGAAGCGGACGGCGCGGCCCTGTGGCGGATCGTGATCCCGGTCGCTGGAGGGGTGCCATGATCGAGACGGTCGACCTGACGAAGAAATACGGCGACTTCGCCGCGCTCGAGGCCCTGACCCTCAAGCTCGAGGAGGGGGACCTGTTCGGATTCATCGGCCCCAACGGCGCCGGGAAGACGACCACGATCCGGATCCTGGCGACGCTGCTGGCGCCGACGTGGGGCGAAGCCTACGTCTGCGGGCACTCGATCTACACCCACCCCCGCGAGATCCGCCGCGCCATCGGCTACATGCCCGACATCTTCGGGGTGTACGACGACATGCGCGTGATCGAGTACCTCGAGTTCTTCGCGGCCGCGTACCGGATCGAGGGGGCGGAGCGGAGGCGCGTCGCCGAGCGTTCGCTGGAACTGGTCGACCTCTCCGTCAAGCGCGACGAACTGGTGACGAGCCTGTCGCGCGGGATGACGCAGCGGCTCGGCCTCGCCCGGGTGCTGCTCCACGACCCGCAGGTGCTGCTCCTCGACGAGCCGGCCAGCGGGCTCGATCCGCGGGCCCGGATCGAGATGCGCGGTCTCCTCAAACGGCTCCAGGGGATGGGGAAGACGATCCTCGTCAGCAGCCACATCCTTCCCGAGTTGGCCGACATCTGCAATCGCGTCGGGATCATCGAGTACGGCCGGTTGCTGGCGTTCGGCGACGTGCAGGATCTCCTCGCCCAGGTCCGGGGCCGTCCGGTGATCCGGTTCCGCGTCGCCGGTCCCCCGGCCGCGGCGGCCGCGATCCTCGAGCGCTGCCCGGAGGCGGCCGCGGTGGCGGTCCGCGACGGCGAGGTGCTGGTGACGTTGGCCGAAGGGGTCGGCGAGCCGTCGGCGCTGGCGGCCCGTCTGGTGGCCGAAGGCCAGCAGCTGCTCTCGATGCGTGAGACCGACGTCAACCTCGAGACGGCGTTTCTCGAGATCACCCGCGGCCGTCTGGGCAGGCCGTCGGAGGAGGCGCGGGCCGAGGAGCGACGGGCCCGGGGGTGAGCCGGCGGACGGCGGGGGTGTAGACTCCCGGCGGCGGCCCGGAGCAGGGGCGCCTCGGGGACGTGCCATCAGGGAGGATCGACCATGCCGCATGCCGTTCGTCATCACATTTCCCCGCCGTGGTGTGTCCGGCCGGCGCTGGGGGCATGCCTGGTGGCGCTGGCGGGCGTCGCGGTCGGGGCCGGGCTGGCCCGTCCGGCGAACGCTTGGCAGGGGCCGCGGCCGGAGCAGGGCAGGGGAGCGCCGCCGCGTCCGGCGGGCGACGCGCCCGCCCTTCCCGACACCCCCGAGGTGACCCTCGGCTACGCCCTTGGCCTGCAGATCGGCGGCCAGATGGCGGAGGACTTCCGCCGCCCTGAAGCCGGCATCGATATCGCCGCGTTGGTCGCGGGATTGAGCGACGCGCTCCTCGGTCGTCCTCCGCGGATCGGGGAGGAGAAGGCGTTTGCCGCGTTGACCGCCTACGAGCAGAAGCTGCTCGCCCAGCGCGAGGCGTTCGAGAAGCGTATGGCCGAGGCGGCGGTCGCCAACAAGGCGAAGGGCGCCGAGTACCTCGCCGCCAACGCCGCCAAGCGCGGGGTGGTACGGCTCCCCAGCGGATTGCAGTACGAGGTCCTCGTCGAGGGCAAGGGGCCGAAGCCGACCCCCGATGACGTCGTCTCCACGCGCTACCGCGGGACCCATGTCGACGGCACGGTGTTCGACCAGACCGAGGCTGCCGATCCCCCGGCGACGGTCGCCATCAAGGGCGTCGTACCCGGCTGGCAGGAAGCGCTGCCGCTGATGAAGGTCGGTTCGAAGTGGCGGCTCACGATCCCCGCCGAGTTGGCCTACGGCGAGCGCGGTTCGCCGCCGGTCATCGAGCCCAACGAGGTTCTCGTGTTCGAGATCGAGCTCCTCGCGATCGAATCGCCAAGCGCGATCCCGCGCCCGTAGCCGCCCGTGGAAAGTCCGGAACCCGCACGATGCCCCGTTTCCCGTCGAGCGTGTGCGCCGGCGCCCTCGTGGCATTGGCCCTGGCGTGGGGGGGCGCGGCCGGCCGCGGGCAGCCCCCGGCCGGCGGCACCCGCGCCGACGGGGCCGGCGGCGACCGGATGCGGCAGGTCCGGGAGCGGATGGTGCGCGACGACCTCGTCGCCGGCGGGATCACCGACCAGCGCGTGCTGGGGGCGATGCGCGACACGCCGCGCCATGAATTCGTGCCGGTCCCGCAGCGCCAGCTGGCCTACGTCGACATGGCCCTGCCGATCGGTGAGAAGCAGACGATCTCCGGGATCTTCGTCGTCGCCTACATGACCGAGCAGCTGGCGCCGAAGGCCACCGACAAGGTGCTCGAGATCGGCACCGGGAGCGGGTACCAGGCGGCGGTGCTCTCGCCCCTGGTCGACACCGTCTACTCCATCGAGATCAACAAGACGCTCGGTGACCGGGCGGCGCGGACGCTCGAACGGCTCGGCTACGCCAACGTCGTCACCCGCGTCGGCGACGGGTTCGCCGGTTGGCCGGAGCACGCGCCGTTCGACAAGATCATCGTCACCTGCTCGCCGGAGGACGTGCCGGCGCCGCTGGTGGAGCAGCTCGCCGACAGTGGCCGGATGGTGATCCCGGTCGGGGAACGCTACGAGCAGACGCTCGTCCTCTTCACCAAACGCGACGGGCAGTTGGTGCGCGAGGCCCTGGTGCCGAGCCTGTTCGTGCCGATGACGGGGGCCGCCGAGGAAGCGCGGAAGGTCCAGCCCGACGGCGCCCACCCGGCGCTCGAGAACGGCGGGTTCGAGACGGTGCTTCCCGGGACCGACGTCCCGACCGCCTGGTACTACGGCCGGCAGGCGAGCCTGCAGCAGGGGGACGATGCTCCCCAGGGAGAGCGCTACCTGCGGATCACCAACGCCGAGCCGGGGCGCCCCGCGCAGATCTTCCAGGGATTCGCGGTCGACGGGCGGGAGGTCGCGCGGCTCTCGCTCGTGGCCCGGTTGCAGGGGGAGGCGCTGCGCGACGGTATGTCGGCCGACGAGGCGCCGGCGCTGGCGGTGCAGTTCTTCGACGAGAAGCGCTCGCGCACCGGGCGGGCGCTGGTGGGCCCGTGGCGCGGCACATTCGGGTGGCGTGAGGTGAGCGGGTCGGTCCCGGTGCCGGGGTGGGCGCGCGAGGCGATCCTCCAGGTCGGGCTGCTCGGGGCGACGGGGCAGCTCGACGTCGACGACGTCCGGATCGATGCCGTCCCGCGGTGAGCGGGAAGTGCATCGGCATCCGCGGCGGGCCCCCGGTCGGACACCGGAAAAACCTCGGTGAACGCGGCCGGTGGCGGCGCTCGTCGTCGGCGTTCGCGGCCGGTTTTCGTGGTGCCGTTCGCAGCGATCGTGACGGTGATCCGGCCTTCGGTGCCGCCCTACCTGACGCGTCGGGCTCGCCATCCACCGGTGGGGTGTCGACAAAGTTGACCCAGTCCGGACAAACTTCTTGATTTACCCGAATTACGAATTATGGTTGGGCCGCGAGAGGTACCGGCAGCACGATCGGCGGAAACGCCGTCCCCGTGATTCCTGTCGCCGCCGATCGCAGTCGCCCGGTTGCACGTCGCCCTCGTCCTTCGTTCTCCACTGTTCATCCCCCTCTTTCGCGGAGATTGTCTCTGATGGTCATGCGTCACTGCTTCCGTCATACGGGAGTCATCACTTTTCTGGCGGTCGCGGCCATGGCCTGCGACGCACATGCCGGGTGGCACAACCGATACCGTGCGGCCTACGGATCGGCCGGCAGCTCCGGTGGTTCGTCGGGCGGCAGCTCGGGCGGGAGCTACGGCGGCTCGTCGGGCGGCAGTTCGGGCGGCAGCTACGGCTCGTCTGGCGGTAGCTACGGCTCGCACGGTTCCTACGGCAGCGTCGGCGGTCACTTCGCCGCCAAGCGGGCGTGGCGGTCCTACCGGCACTCGCTCCACCACGGCTCGTACGGCTCGTCGGGCGGGAGCTCGGGTGGCGGTTGCGGCGGCAGCTCGGGCGGCAGCTACGGCGGGTCGTCGGGCGGTGGTTCGGGCGGCGGCTCGTACGGGTCGTATGGCTCGTACGGTGGCTACGGCCCGGCGCCGGCCTACACGTCGGGCTATTCCAGCTATCCGTCCGGGACGGTGATCGGCGGCGAGCAGATCATCAGCGAGGGTGCGGTGTACGGCAGCCCGGTGTACGACGGTGGTTCGGCGATCGAGTCGGTCCCCAGCTCCGCCCCGATCATCGACAGCTCCTCGGTCGAGCCGACGGTTCCGGCCGACGGCGCGATGCTCGTCGTCCGTCTCCCGGCCGACGCCGAGGTGTTCGTCAACGGCTCGAAGACCGCGGCCACCGGATCCCTGCGGCGCTACATGTCGCGCGGTCTGGAGTCGGGTCGTGAGTACGACTTCGTCGTCAAGGTCGTGACCAAGCGTGACGGAGAGCCCCGCGAGGAGACGAAGGTCGCCTCCCTCACGGCCGGTGGCCGCGAGCAGCTCGACTTCACCGCGTTGGTCGCGGCCCGGGCCGCCCGGAAGACCAGCCTCACGCTCCGCGTTCCCGCCGAGGCCAAGGTGTGGCTCGCCGGCAATGCCACCGTGTCGCAGGGCGAGGTCCGCGTGTTCGAGACCAGCCAGCTGACCGACGGGCAGGCCTGGCGGAACTACGAGATCCGCGTCGCCACCGTCGTCGACGGCCGCGAGCAGGTGGTCTCGAAGACGATCGACCTGATCGGCGGCAGCACCGTCGATCTGGAGCTCGATCCGGCGCTGCGGACCGCCTCCGCCGCGGCCACCGCCGCGGTGCGCTGAGGCTCCGGTCGGCCAATCGCGTCCCATCCGACTCCCGCGCGGCCCGCGCCGCGCGGGAGTCTTTTTTTGCTTTGTCAGGTTCTGCTTTGTCGGGGCCCGGGAGACGGTTGTCCGGCTTCTGCGGCGTGCCGGTGCGGATTACAGTCGCGTCGGCCCGCGCGTCGATGGTCCCTCCAGAGTGCCCCGATGGTCTCCGCGCCCGCCGCCGCCGCGCCCTGGAGCCGACCCGCCCGCGTCGCGGCGTCGGCGGCGATCCTCGTGTACCTCGTGGCGGTCGTGGTGCCGCCGCTCGCCGGCCCGCCCCCTGCCAGCGACCTCGCCCGCGTGCTGATCCAGCCGCTGCGTCCGCTGGTCGGGACGCTGGCCCTCGGCCACGGCTACCGGTTCTTCGCCCCCAACCCGGGCCCCGGGCACTCGCTGCGCTATCGGGTGTCGCGGTCGGACGGGTCGTCGCTCGCCGGCAGCCTCCCCGACGCCACGGCCGACCGGCCGCGCCTCCTCTACCACCGCCGCTTCATGGTCGCCGAGAAGATCGCGGCGCTCGTGCCCCCGGCCGACGCGCCCGACGACGTCCGCCAGCGCGCGCGGGGCGACTGGCTGCCGCTGGTGCGTGGCGTCGCCGGCCAGGTGCTCGAGCGCCATCGCGGCGTGGTCGTCGAGATCGAACTCGTCGAGCACCATCTTCCCGGCCCGGAGGAGCTCGGGGATCGGCCCGCGGGTGAATCCGCCGGGGCAGGGGAGGGGGAGGCGCCCGGTGGCGACGTCGTCGTGCCCTTGGGCACGTTCACCTGGCAGGACGCGCCCGGCGGCGCCGGGGTGGCGCGATGAAGAGGGGCCTTGTCGCGAGCCCCGACGTGATCCGCGGGCCGTGGAGCCCCGCCGACGCGGCCGTCGCCGAGCCGGGCTGGATCGGTGCCTGGCGCGATGCCTGGAACCGGTTCTGGTTCACTCCCGCCGATCCGCTCCCGTTGGTCGTGGTGCGGATCTGCACCGGCTGCCTGCTGGCCTGGGCGAACCTCGTGTGGCTCGCCGACGCGCCGGCGTTTTTCGGTGACCAGGCCTGGTTGCCGCCGGCCGACGTGTGGCGCGTCAACGATCAGCCGTGGCAGTGGAGCTGGTTTTTCTCCGCCGGTGGCCCGTGGGGCGTGCGCGGCCTGGCGGCGCTGGCGCTGGTGGCCGCGGTCTGCCTGGCGGTGGGGTTCCTCACGCCGCTGGCGGCGCTGGTGTCGTTCGTCGGCCTGGTGAGCAGCGTCAATCGCGCGCCGCTCAACGTGTTCGGTCTCGACGACACGCTGGGGATGCTGCTGGTGCCCCTCGTCGTCGGGCCGGCCGGGGCGCTGGCGAGCGTCGATCGCCGCCTGTGGCCCGACCGGACGGCGGCAGCCCCCTCCGTCCGCGCCAACGTCGCCCTGCGGCTGTTGCAGGTTCACCTCTGCGTCGTCTACGGTTTCTCGGGTTGCGCCAAGCTGCTCGGCGCGAGCTGGTGGGAGGGGACGGCGCTGTGGGGGGCGGTCGCCAACGGCCAGTACCGGACGCTCGACCTGACGTGGCTGGCCCGCCATCCGCTCCTCGTCAACGCCCTCACACTCGCCACGCTCTTCTGGGAGGTCTCCTATCCGGCGCTGGTCTGGCCGCGGCTGACGCGCCGGCTCGCCCTCGGGATGGCGGTGGCCGTCCATCTTGGCATCGGGCTGGCGATGGGGATGATGGAGTTCGGCCTGGCGATGATCACCGCCAATCTGGCGTTCGTGCCGGCGGCGGTGTTTCGGCGTCGGTCGGCCAACCATGCCGCCCCGGAGCGGGTTCCCCAGCGTGTGAGGAGCGTCTCGTGATCGACACCATCGCCGTCGTCGGCGCCACCGGCGCCGTTGGGCGGATCATCGTCCGGCTGCTCGTGGAGCGGGCCTTTCCCGCCCGACGGATCAAGCTGCTGGCCTCGAAGCGGTCGGCGGGGGCCACGCTGTCGGTGGCCGGCACGAGCCTGCCGATCGAGGAGTTGACGCCCGAGTCGTTCGCCGGCGTCGAGATCGCGATCGGCAGCACCCCCGACGAGGTCGCCGCCGAGTTCGTGCCCTGGGCGCTGGAGCGCGGCACCGTCGTCGTCGACGAGAGCGGGCAGTTCCGCATGCGTCCCGACGTGCCGCTGGTGATCCCCGAGGTCAACGCCGCGGCGCTCGACGGCCACGACGGGCTCGTATCGAGCCCCAACTGCTCGACGACGCAGTTGGTGATGGTGATGAAGCCGCTCCACGACGCCGCCCGCGTCCGCCGGGTCGTGGTCAGCACCTACCAGGCGGTCAGCGGGGCGGGGCTGGCGGCCACCGACGAGCTCCGCGGGGCCACCGCCGCCTGGCTCGAGGGGCGGGCCGAGCCGCGCGCCGTGTTTCCCCATCCGATCGCCGCCAACCTCATCCCGCAGATCGGCTCGCCGAAGGGGGGCGGGTCGACGAGCGAGGAACTGAAGATGGTCCTCGAGACGCGGAAGATCCTCGGCGACGAGTCGATCGGCGTGTGTGCGACCTGCGTCCGGGTGCCGGTCGGCAACTGCCACAGCGAATCGATCCTCATCGAGACAGAACGCAAGCTGTCGGCCGCCGAGGCACGGCGGCTGCTCGCAGCCGCGCCGGGGATCGTCGTCGTCGACGAGCTCGAGGCGCGCAGCTACCCGCAGCCGCGCACCTGCGACGGGCGCGACGAGGTGTTCGTGGGGCGGATCCGCGAGGACGAATCGTGCCCCGCGGGAATCGCGCTGTGGTGCGTGTCCGACAACCTCCGCAAGGGGGCCGCCACCAACGCCGTGCAGATCGCCGAGCTGCTGGCGACGAAACGGCCGAGGCGGGCAGGGGGGGTCGCGGTGGGCGCATGAGCCGCGCCATCGGCCTGCGCCTCGCCTACGAGGGCACGCGCTACCACGGCTGGCAGGTGCAGCCGGGACGGACGACGGTGCAGGGGACGCTCGCCGCGGCGATCCACGCCGTGAGCGGCGAGACGGTGCTGCCGCGCGGGTCGAGCCGGACCGACGCCGGCGTCCACGCCCTCGACCAGATCGTCTCGTTCACCAGCTCCAGCTTGCTCGATGCCGCCACCTGGGCCCGGGCCCTCGACGCCAACCTCCCGGCGGACGTGACGGTGGTGGCCGCGGCGGAAGTCGACGCCGATTTCGATCCCGTCGCCGCCGCGGTCGCCAAGACCTACCGCTACCGGATCCACGACGCCCCCTGGAAACCGGTGCTCGACCGGGCGCTGGTCTGGCGCTGGCGGTCGCGGCTCGACACCGACGCGATGGCGCTGGCGGCGCTGTCGCTTCTCGGGGAGCACGACTTCACCAGTTTCGAGAAGACCCCCTCGTCACGGGTATCGAAAACGCGCACAATCCACCGCCTCGACGTCGGACGCCGGGCCAGCCCGGCGGGGAAGGCCGATGCCGAGGTGTGGGTGGAGGTCGCCGGCAACGGCTTCCTCCACAACATGGTGCGTATCATCGTCGGGTCGCTGGTGCTGGTCGGTGCCGGTCGCCGGCCGCCGCCGTGGCTGGCGGAGGTGGTCGCGGCCCGCGACCGTATCCGCGCCGGGCCAACCGCACCGCCGCAGGGTCTCGTGCTCCTCTCGACGCAACTCCTTCCCGGGACCCCCCTCGCCGCGCCCACCGTCCGCCGGTGATCGTCGGTGTCCCCCCGGCTCCCCCATGGCCAGACTCCCCGACAGACTCGGTCCCCTCGTGCTGTCCCAGCAGCTCGGCCTGGGACGGCAGTGCCAGGTGTGGAGCTGCAAGGACGACTCGCTCGGCCGGCAGGTGGCGGTCAAGATCCTCCAGACCGGCTACGACGACGACCGCCTCCAGCGCCGGCAGCTCGAGCATGAGTTGGCGGTGGGCCGCAGCCTCGACCACCCGGGGGTGATCCGCCTCGATCGGCTCACGGTCTACGAGGGGTTTCCCTGCCTGGTGATGGAGCTGTTTCCCCACCCCAACCTCCGTCGCTTCGTGACCGGGTCGCGCGATCGGCTCCTCTCCCGGCTGCCGAAGATCCTCATCGGGGTCAGCGAGGCGCTGGCGCACATGCACGCCCGCGGCTGGGTCCACCGCGACATCAAGCCCGCCAACGTCCTGGCCAACCGGGCCGGCGAGATCAAGGTGATCGATTTCGCGATCGCGGCGCGTCCGCCAGGGGCCCTCGGCAGGTTGCTGTGGCGGCGGCAGCAGCCGCAGGGCACGCCCAGCTACATGGCCCCCGAGCAGATCCGCGGGCAGCCCCCCGACCCGCGTTCCGACGTCTACTCGCTGGGCTGCATGGCGTTCGAACTGCTCGGCGGCCATCCGCCGTTCACCGGATCCAACACCCACGAGCTCCTTTCCCGGCATCTGTACAACGCCCCGCCGGGAGTCGAGGCCTCGAATGCCAACGTCTCCGCGGCCGCGTCGAAGCTGCTGCGCGAGATGATGGCCAAGCGCGCCGCCGACCGCCCCGCCGCCGGCGACGTCGCCCGGCAGCTCCACCAGCTGCGGCTCTACGACCGCGATGTGACGCCCCCCGCGGTGGCCGACGGGGGCGACGGCTCGAATTGACGCCGGCAGCCGCGGCGCGGGACACTCCGGAACCTTCCGGAACGCCCCGCCATGAGCCGCGGACTCCACCGCCTCCCGCTCGAAAAGCCGATCTACGAACTCGAGGACCGGATCGCGGCCCTCGAGGCGGCCCCGCTCGGGTCGCAGCACGCCGGATCGTCGCCTGAGGAGGAATTGCGGCGGCTACGCCGCGAGGTCGTCGAGCTGCAGCGGCAGGTGTTCGGCAACCTCGACCCCTGGCAGACCGTCGAGGTCGCCCGCCACCCCGACCGGCCGAAGACGAGCGACTACCTGAACCTCGTCTGCGACGAATTCGTCGAACTCCACGGCGACAAGGCGTTCGGCGACGATCCCGCCCTCGTGGCCGGCTTCGCCAAGCTCGAGCGCTACAAGGTCCTGATGATCGGCCACCAGAAGGGCAAGACGCTCACCGAGCGCCAGGCCTGCCATTTCGGGTGCGCCCATCCCGAGGGCTACCGCAAGGCGATGGGCAAGATGCGGCTGGCGGCCAAGTTCGGCCTGCCGGTGATCGCCCTGATCGACACGCCGGGGGCCTATCCCGGGGTCGGCGCCGAGGAACGCGGCCAGGCCCAGGTGATCGCCGAGAGCATGTTCCTGATGGCGTCGTTGCCGGTGCCGATCGTCTGCGTGGTGATCGGCGAGGGAGGCTCGGGCGGGGCGCTGGGGATCGGGGTCGGCGACCGGGTCGCGATCCTCGAGCACGCCTACTACAGCGTGATCAGCCCCGAGGGCTGCGCCGGGATCCTGTGGAAGAGCGCCACCCACAAGGCCGAGGCCGCCCGGGCGCTGCGGATGCGGTCGAGCGACCTCTTCGGCTTCGGGATCATCGACACGGTGATCCCCGAGCCTCCCGGCGGCGCGCATCGCGATCCGCGGCAGATGGCGCGCCGCCTGAAGGTCTACCTGCTGCGCACGCTGCGCGAGTTGGCCGCGCGGCCGGCCGAGACGCTCGTGGCGGAACGCTACGAGAAGTTCCGCCGCATGGGGCGGTTCATCGACGCCGCTGACGAGGCAGCGGCCGGAGGGGGCGTGGGGACGGCAGGACCGGCCTGAAGGCCCGATTCCGCTCCCCTCCCCAACGTCCGATAATGTCTCTTATGTCCGGTTCGTGGTTCGCGTTTTCGGGCCTTTTTTTAGCCCTTTCCGCACCGGATCCCCTGCCCGGCCCACGGCGGCACGGGCGCCCGGCAGCGGCGTCGCTCCGCGGCGATCGCAGGCGGCGCTCAGCGGTAGCGCAGGGGCGACTGGCTGCCCGGCGCGTAGCCGGCCGGAGGAGCGTCGGACGGGGAACGGAACGACGGAGGCGGAGGCGCCGCGCCCAGGGGCGGGGCGGCGGTGAAAGCGCTGGTCGTCGGCCGCTGCGGTGCCGATGCCGGTGGCGGGGCGGCAGCGGGTGCGACGGGGGCGGCGAACGTCGCCTGGCGGAGCGGATTGGCCGCCGGCGGCGCGAAGAATGAGCTCCCGGCCTGCAACGCGCCCGCGGCGACCTGGGCCCCCTGCCCTGCATCGCCGGCACTGGCCCACGCAGCCGCCGACGACACCCCTTCCCAGATCGCCGCCAGCGGTGAGGCCGCAGGACCGGCCGGGGGGCCGCCGGGGACACCGGCCATGCCGGCCCCGGCGAGGCCCGTGTTGGCCGCGCTCGGCCCGAGGAACTCACGCTCGAACTGGCGCACGAACGGATCGACTTTCTCGTGAATCTCGCGCGGCAGGTAGGTGTCGGCACGGACGATCGCGGTGGCGACGATCCGCCCGCTCTTGCTGGCCACCACCTGCGGCCGGTAGGCCGGCGCCATCGTGACGGTGAAGAAGGTGATCACGATGCACAGCAAGGCCCCCTTGGCGAGCCCGAACAGCAGCCCCAGTTGGTGGTCGAACGCCGAGAGATGGACGGCGCTGATTGCCTTGGAAACCAGGCGAAACACGATCCACACGCCGGCCGACGTCGCGGCGTAGAGGGCGAGCATCCCCGACAGCTGGTTCCAGGGGGCGGTTTGCCCGAACCAGGGGGCCACCTGGGCGCCGAACCGCAGGGCGACGAAGCCGCTGGCGACGATCCCCAGGATCGAGGCCACTTGCCAGACGATGCCGCGGAAATAGCCGAGCAGCCCCGCGACCGCGAGGATTCCGATCATCACCAGGTCGTAGCCCTCGACCTCCACGGCTGATTCCTCCACCGGTGCGGGCAGCGCTCGGGGCCGTCCATGCCCAGAGGGGCTGGGAGTGTAGGGGGCGCGGGTCGTTGGGCGTAGGCCAACCGAACGCCCCTGGCGCGGTCATCGCTGCCCGGCGGCCTGAAACGGCACCGAGGCCTCTCGAGGCGACCGTTCAGGCGTTCTCACCGAACGTGCTGGGGGGCAGGGGAGGGTCGGAAATCGCTCGCAATCACGATCTTCACTCCAGGTTCCCCGGTTTTTCTATTTTGCGTAGTCATTATTCCTTGTGTCGGCGAGATTCGTCTCTGCACCGCTGGAAAATGCAGCTGGGGTTTGGGGTGGAGTGGGGACCTTGGGGAGAGTGTGCCTTTTTTGGAAATGTCGGGTGGCTCGGTCAAAGGGGCTGACGCCGGTGTTCGGGGGCTGCCGAAACTGGAGTCGGGGAACTGTGTCCGCCAGGGAAGGTCGGGCCAGCACCCCTGCGCCGCGCGGCCGAATCGAGGCTGGCGGTGGCCGCTGGGCGGAGGGAATCGGGTGCCCGGGTACCGCGTGCACATCGCCGGATCGGCGCTGGTCGGAGGCGTGTATGGCGCCGCCGGCTGGTATGCCGGCGGTTTGCCCCCCGTGACATGCGGCCTCGCCGCCGCCCTCGCCACGGCGGCCGGCATGGTTCCCGACCTCGACTCCGGGGAATCGGAGCCGCTCCGGGAAGGGGTCGCGCTCCTGGCGGCGGCCGTCCCGCTGATGATGCTCCACCGTCTCCAGCAGTGGGGCCTGCCACTCGACGGGATCGTCCTGGTCGGGATCGCGATCTACCTGGCGGTCCGCTTCGGGCTCGGCTGGATCCTCGCCAACCACGCGGTCCACCGGGGGATGTTCCACAGTGTCCCCGCGGCCTTGATCGCCGGGTTGCTGACGTTCCTCGTCGCCGGTGGCGACGACCCGCTCCACCGCTACTACCTTTCCGGTGCCGTCGTCCTCGGCGTGCTGTCGCACCTGGTGATCGACGAACTGTGGAGCGTGTCGCAGGGGATGTTCGGACCGAAGTTCAAGAAGGGCTTCGGGACGGCGATGAAGTTTCACGGTGCGGAAGCCTGGGCGAATCTCCTCGCCTATGTCCTGCTGGTCGCCCTCGCCGGACTGGCCGCCTTCGACGCTTCGCACAGCGAACGCAGCCTGCAGATCAAACGCTACACACGCCAGCAGATGGAGCAGGCGTCGCGGATGATGCAGGGCGTGCCGATGCAGCCCTGGCAGCTGCGTCGGTGAGCCGTCGCCGAACGGGGGCAGGTCACCGCGGCCGCCCGTCGGGGTCGGCCCCGGGCGCTTGTCCACCCTCGCCCCCCCGGCGATGATCGCCGGGGGAGCTCGACCCGCCTGCGGATCCTGCCATGACTCGTCCCGTCGCCCTGCTCGCCGACGCCGGAGCCCCGGCCGCGCTGCTGGCGTACCTGGTCGCGATCGCGGTGGCGGCAGCGCTCGGCGGTGCGGCGCCGGTGCTGCTCTCGCTGGGGCACCGGCGGATGCAGGTGCTGCTGTCGCTGACCGGCGGGGTGATGCTCGGCGTCGGCCTCCTCCACCTCCTCCCGCACGGCCACGGGCTGCTCGGCGGCGACATCGAGACGACGATGCCGTGGGTGTTGGGTGGGTTCCTCGCGATGTTCCTCCTCGAGCGGGCGTTTTACGGTCATGCCCACCATGCCACCGACGGTTCGCACGACGCCGAGTGCGAGCACCACGCAGCGCACTCCCATTCCCCGAGCGGCGGCGTGCCGTCGCGCTGGAGTTGGGTCGGGGCCCTCGTCGGGCTGTCGCTCCACAGCCTCGCCGACGGCGCGGCCCTGGCGGCGGCGGTCGATGCCGGCGGGACCGACGGGGGCCTGGTCGGGTTCGCCACCTTCCTGGCGATCGCGATCCACAAGCCGATCGACGCCTGCGTGATCACCACGCTGTTGCTCAAGGCCAAGGCGACCGCGAACACACGGCGCCTCGTCACCGCCGGCTACGCGCTGGTGGTGCCGATCGGGGCGCTCGTGTTCCTGGCCAGCGTCCGGCTGTTCGGCGGCGCCCACGCGGGGGTGACGGGGGCGGCGTTGGCGCTGGCGGCGGGGGCGTTCCTCTGCATCGCCGCCGCCGATCTCCTCCCCGAGGTCGAATTCCACAGCCACGACCGGCTGCTACTGACGGCGTCGCTGGCGGCCGGGTTGCTGATCGCCGTCGCTGTCACGGCGATCGAGCGCGCCTCGCCGGCCCATGCGGCCCACGCGCATGCCCGCGAGTCGCACGACCACGATCACTGACCGCGGCGTCGCCGATCGCCGGCCCGCTCGGGCCGCGGGTGCCGGTGCGGCGTGACGGAGACCGGCCGCCGCGCCGTCAGCCGATCTCGCCTCCCTCGGCGGAGGCGGCCGAGTCGACCTCCAGCCCGCGTTCGACGCGCACCCGACGGACGGCGGCGAGGACCTCCTCCACAAGCTCGTGCTGCCGCCGGATGCCGGGAATCTGGGCGAGGAAGCTCCAGGCGATTACCCCGCCGAGCGCCAAGGAACCGATCAGGTGGGGTGTCACCCAGGCCGCGGTCCCGGGCCGACCGGTCGCCGGATCGGCCGCGCCGCCGAGGGCCACGATCCCGACCACGGCGAGCATGCCGAGGAGCGCCGGTGGGAAGCCACGCCGCTTCAGCGCACGGCTGCGGTGGTCGTAGTCGGCGCCGAGGGCGTAGGTGTCGGCGACTTCGCGGCACCACCGGCCGGTCCCGATGAAGTAGGTCACTGCCATGCTGTTGACGAGGACGACCAACAGCGCCGCGAGCACCCCCGACAGGCGGTGGACCGTCGCCCAGCGGATCACCACCGGGTCGGTCTGGCCGTGGAGATCGCCGATCCACAACCCCAGGCAGGCGGTCGCCACGATCAACGCCACCGCGAACGTCGCCACCTGCCCGAAGACCCGTTCCATCGTCGTTCTCCTCCGCAACGCCACCGTCGCCGCCGTTCCGTTATAGGCTCAATCGACGCGGGCGGCAGACGAGCCGGGCCCGCCGCCCCCTCCCCTGCCCTGCACCGCGCCCCGATGAGCACCACCCTCCCCGTCGTCCTCCTCACCGCCGGCGACCCTGCCGGCATCGGGCCCGAAGTCGCCTTGGCCGCCTGGGCACGGACGACGGCCCACGACACCGCCCGGCTGCGGCTGGTGGCCGATCCCGAGCTCGTCGCGCGGACGCTCGCGCGCGTGCCCGGGATGCCGGCGCTCGAGATCGACGTGATCGCCGCCGACGACTGCCGGGCGTCGGCGGCACGGCGCGTGGCGGTCGTCGCTGCGCCGGCACCGGCGACGCCGGTGCCCGTCGGGATGGCGTCGGCGGCGGGGGGCGCGGCGGCGGTGGCGGCGCTCGAGCTGGCCTGGCGAACCGTCGCGGCGGGATCGGCCCAGGCCCTCGTGACCGGCCCGCTCCACAAGGGGGCGCTCCACGAGGCGGGGCACGACGTCCCGGGGCACACGGAGTGGTTGGCGCGGGCCTGCGGCCTTCCCGACGCGGCCGCGTCGATGATGCTCTGGCTTCCCGACGCCGGCGGCAACCCCGCCGCCGGCCTGGGGGTGGTCCACGCCACGCTCCACGAGTCGCTGCGGACGGCACTCGACCGGCTTTCCGCCGAGGGGATCGCCGCTGCCGGCCGTCGGCTCACCCCGCTCCTCGAAGCGCTCCTCGGCAGGCCGCCGCGGCTGGGCGTCGCGGCGCTCAATCCGCACGCTGGCGAGGGGGGACTGTTCGGCGACGAGGAACCGCGCCTCGTGGTGCCCGCGATCGCCGCGCTGCGGCAGTCCGGGATCGATGCCACCGGGCCCTGGCCGGCCGACACGCTGTTTCAGCGGGCGGCGGCGGGTGCGTTCGACGGCGTCGTGGCGCTGTACCACGACCAGGGGCACATCCCCATCAAGCTGCTCGGCATGCACCGGGCGGTGAACATCACGCTCGGATTGCCGCTGGTCCGCACCAGCGTCGCCCACGGCACCGCCTTCGACATCGTCGGCCGCGGCCGTGCCGATCCGGCGAGCATGCTGGCGGCGATCGACGCCGCGGTGCGCCTGGCGAATGCCGGCTGGAGCGGCGCGGAGCCGTCCGCGCCAGCGCGCTACGGCCGCAACGGCTTGAGGTAGGTGACCGCGATGTCGGTGATGTCGATCAAGCCCTCGGTGCCCGGCCGATGGACGAAGGCCGCGGCGTCGACCGGATCGCCGATCCGCACGTCGTAAAACTCCATCAACCCGACCACTTCGGGCGGTCCGTGGGCCGGGCGCGGTCCGGGCACCGCCAGCCATTCGATCCGAAAGGGAAACAGTTCCTTGCGGCTGATCGAGAACCGCACGCTCCACGGGAGCCCTTCGGGAAGGCGCGCCGGCTCGATCGCGGCGGCAACGCGAATCGCCTCCGCCTCATCGGGGAGGAGCGCCGCGAGCCGCTCCCGGTCCCACTCGCCGGTGATCGACCAGGCCGGCACTCCGTCGATCTCCACCGCGACCGCCGACGTGAACCGAAACCACTCGCGCGTCTGCGCGAGCGGCTCGAGGATCCCGCCGAGGTAGGCCGCGGTGTCGCCGCGCTGGAGGAGGCCGAGGGCAGCGAGCTTCTCGCGGAGCCTGCGGACGTCGATCCGCTCGGTGGTCGGCGCGATGTAGCCCTGCCGCCGCGAGTTCCAATGAAAGAGCCCGTCGCAGACCTCGAGGATGTCGAACTCCTCGCTCTCGGCCGAGAGGCGGGCCTCGAAGCGGAACCGCTGGTCCTCGTCGATCCCCGACTGGACGTAGCGGCCGCCCCCCTTGAAGACCCGGCCGCCGACGCGGACCAGCTGCCGCACCCGCAGCGAAATGCTCGGCGCACGGGCGATGCCCGCCAGCGCCGCCGCCACGATCCGCTCCGCCTGGCCGGCGTCGGCCAGGGTCTCGGCACCGGCGGGGGACGACTGGATCGGGGACGGCACCGGGGCGGCCTCGGCGGGCGGGGCGACCGGGTCGGCCGTGGCCGACGCCGGTCCCCGGCGGTAGACGCTGTCGGCCGCGCGGGACGGCCCCGCCACCAGCGCCGCCACCGCCACCAGGCACGCGACGCCACGCCCCCGTGTGCCGTGGCACGCCGGGCCGGCGGGGCGCGGCGGATCACCGCCTTCGCGGGGGGAAAAGGGCATGCGGGGAAGCCTGGGAGAGTGTCGAGCCGCCGGATCGGGAGGGTTGTGACGGTTTTGCCAAAGAAACCGGCGCCGGCCGGACGAATCCAGAGTCAGGTTCCGGCGGCCACCGCGCCGTCGGATCCGCCGACCGTGCCGTGAGTGTAGGGAGACGGGCGTAGCCCCCCAAGATCGACCCCGACGCGGGTCCCGGACCAACCGGGGACTCCGCGGCACGGCCCCTGCGACCACTGGACCTGGAGGTGCCCCGATGGTGAAACGACGTCTCAACCGGTTCGTCGGCGTGTCGCTGGCGGTGTCGCTCACCGGGTGCACGATCCCGGCCAATTCGCCGCTCACCGGCCTGGCGCAGATCCGGCCGGTGGCGACGCCGCACACCAACGTCCTTCCGCCGGCGGCGATGCTCCACCATCCCGGTCCCGGCGTCGAGGGCCCCGGACCGGGCGTGATTGCCCCGGCCTCCTACGAGATGGCGATGGAGGCCGCCGCGGCCGAGGCGGGCATGGGCGGTGGGGGCGGCGGGCTGCCCGACGCCAACCTGCCGGTGTCGCAGATCGGCTTCATCGGACCCGACGGGATGCAGGTCCGCTGGGACGTCTCGTCCTACGGCGGCTTCGACTCGACGCCGCTGGTCACGCCGGGCCGCTACGACTTCACGCAGGGGGCGATCTACCGCCTCAAGGTCACCGACATCCCCGGTCGTCCGGGGCTCGAGCTCTATCCGACGCTCGAGGTCGCTCCGGTGACGCCACGGACCGACGCGTTCCTTGCCCACAACTCGGTGCCGTTCCAGCTCACCGAAGAGGACCTCGACCAGGTGACGACCGGCAACTTCGTCACGAAGGTCGTCTACCTCCCCGATCCCGACTACCAGGAACTGGCCGTGGCGGGCGTCGAGACCCTCGTCAGCACGCGGCTCGACCCGGGCTGCGACCCGATCGTCGAGGCCGATCGCCGCGGGTCGATCCTGGCGATCATCCGCATCGGCAACAAGGATCTCGAGGCCTCGGGGCCCGGGATCGCCGGGGCCGGTGGCGCCGGCGGTGCGGCCGGTGGCGGCGGCGCCGGAGCCGGAGGCGGCGGGGTCTGTCCGACGGGGGCGATGATGCCGCTCGGCATGCCCTGCGGCGGCTCGCCGGCCGGGATCCCTCCCGCGTTCGTCGCCGGAGCGACCGCGCCGCAGTATGGACTGCCCTACACCGGCACGCCGATCGGTCTCCCCGGCCCGGCCCACATCCCGCTGGGGGTTCCCGCCGGACTGCAGAAGCACACGATCACCAACCACACGAAGATGCACATCCCGCCGCCGACGCGCGAGCTCAAGCTCCATGTCCAGCAGTACCCCGGCCTGAGCTATCCCAAGCCGGCACACCGGGCCTACATCGCCGAGCGGTCGGACGTGCCCAACATCCGGCTCCGCCAGCCGGTCGAGGAGCGGACCCGCTACTCCGACAACGGTGGGCCCGATGCCGACACAGCGGCCGGCGAGTGCCCGCCGGCTCCGGAGCAGTACCTGCCCTGAGCCCCGGCCCACGGCCTCGTCGATTCGTCCCTGCCGCGTCGCGGCACGCCGCTCGCATTCCGTGATCGAACTTCCCCATGCTCACCCCCCGCTCCACCGGCACGATGCTCGGATCACCGGCAACGCGGGAAACGTCGGCGGCAGCGGGCCGCCGACGCGTCTGGACAGGGACCGCGCTGCGTTTCGCACGCAGGCTGCTGGTGATGACGCTGGTGATCGCCGTCGGTCCGTCGGGCTCCGCCCGGCGCGTCTGCGGCGCTGAAACCGGCGGGCTCACCATGACCGCCACACCGGGAGCGATTGGCGCCTCGCGGCGGACGCAGAACGGTCCCTGTCCGGACATCCCCGCGGAGGCCCATCTCCAGACCGTGTCGATCCGCGGTCCGGCCGGCATGCAGGTGGCGATCGAGACCGCCGCCGGGTGGACGGCCCTGGCGGCCGCCCCTGTCAAGGCGACGCTCGTCGTCGGCGCCGCCTACCGGCTGCGGATCACCGGCATTCCCGGGGCCGAGGGGGAGGAGCTTTACCCGTCGGTCCGTGTCCTCGCCCGGCTGGCCACTCCGCCGGGGCTCGATCGCCGCTTCCCGGTCGAGATCGTCCTCGACGAGAGCGACCTTGCCGCCGCCCTCGGCGGAGCCCATGTCCGCCGCGTGGTCTATGTCGCCTTCGACAACGAGTCGCGCGACATCGGCGCCGCCGATTGGTTCGATGTCCGCCCCGGCGACGACGCCCGCGACGTCGCCGCGACGCTCGGCGCTCCCGTCGCCGAGGTCGTGATCGGCAACCGTCTCCCGTCCGGTGGAGCAGCGCCATGAACGACGCCGCCGCGCGCCGGATCCGCTGGGTCGGGATCGCCGTCGCCGTGGGCGTCCTGTCCGGCTGCCGGACCGTCGCCCGGCAGGCGGTGGAGCCGGCGACCGTCGCGCTCGCGGCGCCCGCCCCCGCGGTGGCCGACGTCCGCGCGGTGTCCTACCAGACCGCTGCCGCGCCCCTCCCCCCTGCCCTGCCGGCGGACGACTGCCTCACCTGCCGCGGCGGCGTGGCAGCGCCGGATCACGGCGGCGTCGCCGCGGCGTGTGCCGCCGGATGCGAGGCCCCTCTCTGCTTCCCCGTCGCCCCCCCGCCGTTCATCGTGCCCCCGCCGATCTGCGACGGCGGCGATCATGGTCGGCTCGCGGTGCCGTTCGGCCGCGACGGCCTGGCCAACGTCACCTCGGGCGACACCGTGGCGCGGTTCCGCGCCGCCGACGCGCCCGATCCGGAGCAGGCCTGCCTGACCACGAGCAACTGCGCCTGCGTGTTCGCGCCGCGTTTCGCCAGCGTCCGCGAGGTGATCCGCCCGTTCGAGGACGCCGCTCCGGCCGGACCCAACGGCGTCGTGCTCGACGCCGGCCCGGAGGCCGGCACGCGCGGCGAGCGGGTCTGCCGGATCACGCAGCCGCTCAATCCCGAGGCGGCGCGCCGTGCCCAGCCGCCGGTCGCGGCGGAGGAGATCCTGCCGTCGCTGGCGGTCGACACGGCGCGGATCCCCGGACAGGCCGAAGGGCTCGAGGGGCCGGCGGCGAAGCTGGCGATCGACCGGCCGGAGCGGAAGGACCAGGTCGTCGACCCGCGGACCGTGACCGGCTTCGAGGTCCCCTACTTCTGGACCTGCCTGTCGGCGGCGCAGGTGACGGTCGGCGGGGAGTCGACCGACGTGATCGCCGTCGACCGCGGCACCGCCACGCTCCGCCTCGAACACCCCGGCCGCTGCGAGCTGACGCTCTGCAAGCGCGCCGGGAGCGACGCGGTGAAGCCGGGCGAGGAGCTCGACTTCACGATCTACCTGCTCAACTCGGGCGCGCGGACGCTCGCCGACATCGTCCTCGTCGACGCGGTGCCGGCACGACTCGACGTGATCCCCGGCAGCGCGGTCAGCAACCTCGCCGCCGACGTCGTCACCGGGCCGGCGGAGGATGGCAGCACGCTCCTCACCTGGAAGCTCCGCGGCGAGTTGCCCCCCGGGGCCGGCGGCTTCGTCCGGTTCCGCACGATCGTCCGCTGAATCGATCGGCGGAATCCCGTTTGCCGCGTCGGCCGGGCCGGCGGTAGCATCCCGCGGTCGCGGCGCGCGGTGCCGCAGCACCTGCCCCCCGCCGGCCGAGCGCCGGCGTTCCCGCGAGGATCCCATGCGCATGGTTCGCCGCTTTCCGCCCCTCCTCCTCGCCGGCGCCGTGGCCCTGGCGCTGCCGGCCGTGCTGTCGGCCCAGGACGCCCCCGTCGCCGCGCCCGGCGCCGCGACCGAGGTTCCACCGCTGCCCGAGAAGGCGGAGCCGGCGGAGCTCATCGCGTTCGCCAAGCAGGTGCTCTCGCAGCCGATGCCGCAGGGGCCCCGCGACACGATGATGAAGCTCTTCCAGAAGCGCGCGGCGCTGGCGCTCGAGGCGGCCGAGCGCGCCCTGCCGGCGGTCCAGCCCGCCGACGCGGTGTTCGAGGATGCGGCGCGGATGAAGATGCAGGCGTTGATGATGCTCGCGCAGCTCGGCGACAGGACGGCGCCTCCCCGGCTCGGCAAATTCGCCGCCACGCTCGTCGACTCGCCGTCGAAGACCCTCGCGCGCGAGGCGCGGCGGATGACGATCCTCACCGACATGCAGGGCCTGTTCACCGGCGGCGATGCCACCAAGGCCGGGCCGATCGTCGACCGGATCGTGGCCCTCGTCGAGGAGGACCCCACCGACGGTGACACCGCCAACCTCGCGATGCAGACCGCCACCGTGCTCGAGCGGCTCCCCGGCGGAGACGACGTCTCGCGCTCGATCTACCGGCGTCTCGCGCCGGTCCTCGAGGGCAGCGACGACGAGCGCACCAAGGCACTGGGCGCGATGTTCGCCGGCACCCTCCGGCGCCTCGACCTTCCCGGCAACGAGATGGAGATCAGCGGCACGAACATGGACGGCACGCCGTTCGACCAGAAGCAGCTCGCCGGCAAGGTCGTGCTCGTCGACTTCTGGGCGACCTGGTGCGGGCCGTGCATCGCCGAGATCCCCAACGTTCTCGAGCAGTACGAGAAATACCACGACAAGGGGTTCGAGGTCGTCGGGATCAGTCTCGACGAGGATCGCGGCACGCTCGAGGGATTCATCGCCGATCAGAAGATCCCCTGGATCATCCTCCACGAGCAGAGCGTCGCGGAGCGCGGCGGGCATCCGTTGGCGGCCAAGTACGGCATCACCGGGATCCCGACGGTGATCCTCGTCGGCCGTGACGGCAAGGTGGTGTCGATGGACGTCCGCGGCGAAAAGCTCGGCGCCCAGCTCGACAAGCTGTTCAAGGACGCGAAGTGAACCCGTGAGCGACGGCGCAGAGGCCGGTTCCCCCCTCCCCCCCCGGGGCCCGGTGTCACGCCGGGCGGGCCGCTTCGATTCCTCCGGCATCCGCAAGGTCTTCGACCTCGCGGCGAAGCTCGAGGACCCGATCAACCTGTCGATCGGCCAGCCCGACTTCGCGATGCCCCTGGCGGCCCGCGAGGCCGCCAAGGAGGCGATCGACGCCGGCCGCAACGGCTACACGCCGACGCAGGGGATCGGGCCGCTCCGCGAGCGGCTCGAGCGGATCGTCCGCGACCAGACGGGGCAGCCGGAACGCCGGCTGTGCGTCACCAGCGGGTCGAGCGGCGCCCTCGCCCTGGTGTTGATGACGCTCCTCGACCCCGGCGACGAGGTGATCATCTTCGAGCCGGCGTTCGTGATGTACCGGCCGCTCGTCGAGTTCCTCGGCGGCGTCTGCGTGCCGATCGAGACGGCACCGTCGTTCGCGATCGACGTCGACCGCGTCGCGGCGGCGCTTTCGCCGCGGACGCGGGCGATCCTCCTCAACACCCCGGCCAATCCCACCGGCGTGATCGCCGGCGCCGACACCGTGCGCGATCTCGCCCGGCTGGCGGAGTCGCGCGGGGTGACGCTGGTCAGCGACGAGCTGTACCGCTCCTACTGCTACGACGGCCCGTTCCACTCGCCGGCGGCCTGCGCGGAAGGGGTGGTGGTGATCGACGGCTTCTCCAAGTCGCACGCCATGACCGGCTGGCGGGTGGGCTGGGTGCACGGGCCGCGGGCGATCATCGAGACCTGCACGATGATCCAGCAATACACCTTCGTCTGCGCCCCGCAGGTCGGGCAGTGGGCGGCGCTGGCGGCGCTCGACGCCCCGATGGACGTGCCCCTGGGGGAGTGTCGGCGCAAACGCGACCGCCTGATGGCGGCGCTGGCCGGTCACTACCGCTTCGTCCGGCCGGGCGGGGCGTTCTACCTCTACCCCGAAGCCCCCGGCGGCTCGGGGCGGGCGTTCGCCGAGCGCGCGGTCGAACGCGAGAAGCTGCTGGTGGTGCCCGGCGGGGTGTTCGGCCGGGCCGACACCCATTTCCGCATCGCCTACACCGTCGCCGACGCGACGCTCGACCGCGGGATCGCCGCCCTGCTCCGCCTCGCCGCCGGGTGACCGGCGCCGGTGCCCCGGCTCAGGCCGACTTGTGCCGCGCCTCGCGGAGCGGGACCACCGGCTCGGCGCCGGTCACGTTACGGTCGGTGATCACGTAGGCCGCCCCGGCGTTCTCGGGGAGGTCGAACATCACGTCGAGCATGACGTCCTCGATGATCGACCGCAGGCCGCGGGCCCCGGTCTCCTTCTTCATCGCCTTGCGGGCGATCACGACCAGCGCCTCGTCGGTGAACTCGAGCGTGCAGTTCTCCATCCCGAACAGCTTCTGATACTGCTTGACCAGCGCGTTCTTCGGCTCGCGCAGGACCTTCACCAGCGCCGCCTCGTCGAGCGGCTTGAGCGACGAGATCACCGGCAGCCGGCCGACGAGCTCCGGGATCAGCCCGAACTCGAGAATGTCGTCGGAGTCGACTTGGGGGAGCAGTTCGGCCAGGTCCGCGTCGGCCTTCACGCCCCCCGCCTGGGAAAACCCGATCGACCGCTTGCCGAGGCGCCGGCCGATGATCTTGTCGATGCCGACGAACGTCCCGCCGCAGATGAAGAGGATGTTCGACGTGTCGATCTGGATGTACTGCTGCTCGGGGTGCTTCCGGCCCCCCTGCGGCGGCACGTTGGCGACGGTGCCTTCGAGCATCTTGAGCAGCGCCTGCTGCACCCCCTCGCCGGAGACGTCTCGGGTGATCGACACGTTCTGGCTGGTCTTGCCGATCTTGTCGATCTCGTCGATGTACAAGACGCCGCGCTGGGCCGCCTCGATGTCGAAATCGGCAGCGTTGAGCAGCTTGAGGAGGAGGTTCTCGACGTCCTCGCCGACGTAGCCAGCCTCGGTCAGCGTGGTCGCGTCGCCGATCGCGAACGGCACGTTGAGGATCCGCGCCAGCGTCCTGGCCAGCAGCGTCTTGCCGCTGCCGGTCGGCCCGAGGAGGAGGATGTTGGACTTCTCGACCTCGACGTCCGAAGGCTCGCTGCCGAGCGTCAGCCGCTTGTAGTGGCTATGGACGGCGACCGCGAGGACCCGCTTGGCGTGCTCCTGGCCGATGACGTATTCGTCGAGGTGGGAGACGATCGCCCGCGGTGACGGGATCGAGGTAAACAGCTGCTTGCTCGTCCCGCGGCGCCGCTTCTCCTGGTCGAGGATCGACTGGCACAGTTCGATGCACTCGCCGCAGATGTAGACGTCGCCGGGGCCCTCGACGAGCGGCCCGACGTCGCGGTAGCTCTTGCGACAGAACGAGCAGAAGGCGTTTTTCTTCGTGGTCCCGCCGGCGCCTCGACGACCGATGTTGTTGACGTCTTTGCCGTTGGGCATGGAGGGCGGACCTCGGCGGGGCTGGGGATGGAAGCGAATGACGGTGTGGACCGCGGTCCTGGCTACGTCACCCGTGATCGTCACGGGAAACGTCATCCGGCCCAGGGGCCGGATCGGCCGGGCGCGGCTCGACAAGCGTTCTTATTTTTCGGTATTCGGCGTCGCTCAGAACACCCTTGTCCCGCAGATTCCGGTACTCGGCGAGCGTGCCGTACCAGTCGCCACCGCTCCCACCGGGACGATCGGACGGGCCGTCGAGGTAGCTGCGGCGGACCAGCACGATCGCGACCAGCGCGACGCCGATCGTGGCCGCCAGGAGCAGCGCCGTGACCAGGAACGACCAACTCTGTGCCGGCACGGCGGGCCACCTCCCCGACAGGGCATCGCCCACCGCCGGCACGCCGCCGCGGCAGCGTGGCGGAGTATGGCAGCGGTGCGCCGTCCGGGTCCAGACAGGTCGGACCCCGTTCCCCAGGCCCCGCCACCACCGCGATGCCCGGGCTCGCCGTAGCCGGCCCGGGGGGAGGGGAAAATCGGGCGGGTTTTGTCTGCCGTGCCGCCGCTGCCTGACTTCGCCGGTCGCGACGGTCGATCCTTCCAGGCATGACCACGACATTCTCCACGCTCTCGAGCGTCGCGGCAGCGCTGGCACGGATGGTTCCCCGGGCTTCGGTGGCCGCGCTGGCGCTGTGTGCCGGCGCCGTCGCCGACGAACTTCCCGATCCACCCCGGCTGCCGGAGTTGGTGCGTACCAAACAGACGGTGTTCGCGCTCCCGTTCCGGGTCGCCACGCCGCAGTCGGCCGACCGCGCGGCGCAGCGCGTCACGCTGGCGGTGTCCCGCGATCTCGGGGCCACCTGGCAGGAGGTCGGATCGGCCGAGCCCTCCGCCGGCTCGATCACGTACCGGGCGACCACCGACGGGGAATACTGGTTCCGCTTCCGGGCGATCGACGCGCAGGGCCGGCCGCGCGGCGGGCCGGGGCCGGACATCCGCGTGATGGTCGATGCCGCCGGCCCGCGGCTCACCGCGCGCGTCTGGCGGGGCGCCGATGGCGAGATCATCTGTCGGTTCGCGGCCGCCGACGACTCGCTGCGCCTCGAATCACTGGACATGGCCTACCGGGGCAAAGGGGACGCGGAGTGGAAGACGATCGCCGCCGAGGGGATCCTGGCGCGGGAATCCCCCGCCCATCTCGTCGGTGAGCAGGTGTGGTGGGCCGGCGAGCAGGTCGAGTCGCTGGCGGTGCGGATCGCGGTGACCGACGGCGGCGGCAACCGGACCCAGAAGGAGTTCCACCTCCTCCCCGCCGACCCGGGGGTCGATCAGGCGGCACTTGCCCTGGAACTGGGCGTGCCGACGCTCCCGGCCCGGTCGGTGGCCACCGTCGAGCCCGGCCAGGTCGGGCAACCGGTCGAGCTGGCCGCCCCCGTGGGCGTCTCCGCCGCACCCGCCGGCGGCGCCGCGTGGTCGCCCGAAACGGCGACACGGTTTCCGCTCGACGGCCCCGCGCCGGCCGTCGATCCGGTGCCGTCGCGCGTCCGTCCGGCGAGCAGCCCTGGGCCGCGCCTCGGCGCCGGCGCGGTGGTGGCGGTCGCCCCACCCGCGCTCGCCCCGGCCGCGCGGGTCGTCCAGCCGCCGCGCGAGTACCGTGGCCGGCCGCTGCACATTGTCAACAGCCGCTCGTTCAGCTGGGACTACGAGATCGAGACCGACCGCCCGGGTGGCGGTTCTCTGCAGGTCGAACTGTGGAGCACGCTCGACGGCGGCGTGACCTGGCAGCGTTCGGCGGTCGACGACGACGCCGTCAGCCCGATCGCCGTGACGCTGCCGAGCGCCGGCCTGTACGGATTCCGGATGGAGATCGTGCCGCCGGGCGCTCCGGCCGACCATGGCCCGCGCCCCGGGGCCGCACCCGAGGGCTGGATCGGCGTCGACGACGAAGCCCCGGCGATCGAACTGGCGCGTGTCGAAGAGGTGCGCCCGGGGGGGACGGCGGCGGTGGTCATCCAGTACGCGGCCCGCGACCAGATGCTCGTGCCCGGTGGCGTCCGCCTCCTCTATTCGCCGTCCGTCGACGGGCCGTGGGCGACGATCGCCGAGGGACTCGATGCCCAGGGGATCTACACCTGGCAGCCCGATCGGGTGGTGCCGGCGCGGGTCTACGTCCGCGCCGAGGCGACCGATGCGGCGGGCAACGTCGGGAGGGCGACCACGCCCGAGGTGGTCGCCACGTCGACCGCCCGCGCCGTCGGTCGGCTCGGCGGCATCCGCGTCGCCCCCACGCAGGCGCAGTGACCGCGCGCGGAGGCCGGCGGGGCAGCGCGGGGGTGACGACGGATCGGCTCCGGCCGACCCGGTACAATCTCGCCGCGGTGGCGGCGGCCGGTCGGGCCCCGGCTCCCGCGTGGAGCCCACCCCGTGCCCCTCGCCCTCGACGTCCTCCGCTCGGCCGAGTCCTGGGATCCCGGGACGGCGGAGTTGATCGTCCTGGCCGGGGACGAGCCGTTTCTCGTCGCCGAGATGCTCCGCTGGCTGCGGCGGCGGTTCGCCGGCGGCACGCCTGCCGACGGTGAGCCCCCGGACGACTGTGCCTGGCGCGAGTTCGACGGCACCGCGCTCGCCGATCCCCGTGACGTCTTCGACGAGGCGGCGACGCTGCCCCTGTTCGGCGGCGCGGGGGTGACCCGTGCCGCCGTGGTCCGCACCGCCGACGCGTTCGTCTCGCAGTGCCGCGATCGGCTGGAGGAACTGGCCGGCCGCGACCGTGGCGGCCGTGGCGTGGTGATCCTCGAGGTCCGCTCGTTGCCGGCCAACACCCGTCTCGCCAAGGCGACCTCGGCCCGAGAGACGCTGGTCGACGCTTCCGTCCCCGCCCGCTACGACCTCGCCCGCTGGCTCGGGGCGTGGGCCCGGGAGCGGCACGGCCGGGCGCTGGCCAGCGGCACCGCCGACCGGCTCCTCGAACGCCTCGCCGGCGACCTCGGACGGATCGACCAGGCGCTGGCCCGGCTCGCGGCCACCGGCGGCAGCGGCCCGATCCCGCCCGACGCCGTCGACGATGCCGCCGGCACGCCGCGCGACCGCACGGCCTGGAGCATGATCGAGGCGGCGGCGGCCGGCGACGCTCCGGCGGCGCTGGCACGCCTCGCCGAGCTGCTCGACGCCGGCGAGAGCCCGATCGCCCTGGCGGCGCAGGCGTCGACGGTGCTCCGCCGGCTGTCGAGCGCCGCCCGCCTGCTCGGGCTGCCGCCGGGGGCCGGGCGCCCTGCGGGCATCGACGAGGCGCTGCGCCAGGCCGGCGTGGCGGCGTGGCCGAAGGCACTGGCCCAGGCGCGGGGGGCGCTGGAGCACCTCGGGGCGCGCCGGGCGCGGGCCCTGCCGGGGTGGCTGCACCACCTCGACCGCGGGCTCAAGGGAACGTCGGCGCGCGGCCCACGGGCGGCGCTGGCGCTGGAGGAGCTGTTCTGCCGCCTGGCGGGACCGGCGCCGGGGGCGGCGGCCCGTCCGGCACGTGGCGCGTCGGGCGCGGTGGGCCGCAACGGTGGACGAACGGGTGGTCGGTGACGGCGACGGGCCGGGGAGGAACGACGTGGAGTCGGCGGGCAACGACGAGCGGCACGATGTCTGGAACAACCCGCTGGCGGCGCGCTACGCCTCGGCGCAGATGGCGCGGCTGTGGAGCGACGAGCACCGCTACACGGCGTGGCGCAGGGCGTGGCTGGCCCTCGCCGAGGCCGAGGCCGAGCTCGGCCTGCCGATCTCGGCCGGCCAGCTGGCGGCGATGCGCGCCGCGCTCGAGCCGGTCGACTTCGCCAAGGCGGCGGAATACGAGCGGCGGATGCGACACGACGTGTTCGCCCATCTCCACGCCTTCGCCGATGCCGCCCCGGAGGCCCGGCCGATCATCCACCTCGGGGCGACGAGCGCCTACGTCACCGACAACGTCGACCTGATCCTGATGCGCGAATCGCTCGACCTCGTGGCGGCGCGGCTCGCCGGCGTGATCGAGCGGCTGGCGCGGCGCGCGCTGGAGACGAAGGACCTCGTGTGCCTCGGCCGCACCCACCTCCAGCCCGCCCAGCCGACGACGATCGGCAAGCGGATCTGCCTGTGGATCCACGATCTCGTCCTCGACCTCGAGGAGATCACCCACCGCCGCAAGCTGCTCCGCGCCCGCGGCGTGAAGGGCACGACCGGCACGCAGGCGAGCTTCCTCGAGCTGTTCGGCGGCGATCACGCCCGCGTCCGCCGTCTCGACGAATTGGTGGCCCACAAGCTCGGGTTCCACTCTTCCTACGAGGTCACCGGGCAGACCTACACGCGGAAGGTCGACTCGCAGGTCGTGGCCGCGCTGGCCGGGGTCTCGGAATCGACCCACAAGGCGGGCAACGACCTCCGGCTGGCGGCCGCCTGGGGGGAGCTCGAGGAACCGTTCGAGAAGGACCAGGTCGGCTCGTCGGCGATGCCGTACAAGCGCAATCCGATGCGTGCCGAGCGGATGTGCGGGCTGGCCCGGTTCGTGATGGGGTTGGCGACCACCGCCAGCCAGACCGCCGCCGTACAGTGGCTCGAACGGACGCTCGACGACTCCGCGCCGCGCCGCCTCGTGCTGCCCCAGGCGTTCCTCGCGACCGATGCCCAACTGGTGATCTACGCCAACATCGCCGGCGGGCTGGTCGTGCTGCCGGGGGGCATTCGCCGCAACCTCGAGGCCCATCTCCCGTTCCTCGCCAGCGAGAAGATCCTCATGGCGGCGACGACCGCGGGCGGCGACCGACAGACGCTCCACGAGGCGCTCCGCACCCACAGCCATGCCGCCACGGCGCGGATCCGCGAGGGGCACGCCAACGACCTCCCCGAGCGGCTTGCCGCCGATCCGCTGTTCGCCGGTGTCGACATCCGCGCGGCGATGGACCCCGACGGGCTCGCCGGCCGCGCCGCCCGGCAGGTCGAGGAGTTCGTCGCCGGCGCCGTGCAGGTCGCCCTCGCCGGCTGCCCGGCCAGCGCCCCCGAGTCGCGCATGCGCGTGTGACGCCCACGTGGACTGTTCCGGCCGGCCGTCCCGCGGCCGGGGAGGGCCATGGAGGGCTTTGTCCACGGCCCAGGACCCGGCCGCAGGATGCGGCCGCTCAAGTGGACAAAGGCCATGGAGGGCTTTGTCCACGGCCCAGGACCCGGCCGCAGGATGCGGCCGCTCAAGTGGACAAAGGCCATGGAGGGCTTTGTCCACGTGAAGTCAGAGGAACGGCTGCCACTCCGTGCCGTGCTTCGGGGCGACGAGCCGCTCGGGGGGGCGGTCGTGCTTCTCGATCACGACCATGAACGGATAGAAGTGGATCGAGTGGATCGCCGCCTGGAAGCCCGAGACGGCGCACTGCGGCGGCCGCGTGGTGGTGTAGTCGGCACGGTTGAGCTCGTCGACGAGTCCGGCGGCGTAGGCGGCGAAGCGGTTGGTGGTCCCGTGGACGTCCTCGCAGATGAAGACCCCGCCGGGGCGGAGCAAGGGAAGCAGTTCCTCGAGCGTCGCCTGCTGCTGCTCGGGGGTGTGGCCGCCGTCGTCGACGACCACGTCGAGCCCGCCCAGACCCGCGGCGGCACGGCGCCAGAACTCCCGGTCGGCCTGGTCGCCGATCAGCACGCTCGTGCGCTCGTCTTCGTAGGCTTTGCAGGCCGGTTCGACGTCGACGCCCGTGATCCGGCAGTCGGCGCCGAGGTACGCACGCCACATCTCCAGGCTGCCGCCGCTGTAGATCCCGATCTCGAGGAGGTGGACCGGGCGGCCGACGAACCGGGAGAGGTGGCGGTGGTAGGCGTCGAAATAGTGCTCCCATTTCCACACGCCGCGACCGCTCGTGCGGGCCTGGAAGAAGTCGGCCAGCACGTTTTCGGCCGGGGGCTTCGGCGCGGCCAGGGGGCTGGGGGCACGGTCGGTGTAGCGCCGGGCGAACCGGCCGGCCGCGCAGGCGAACGGCAGGGACCACACCGTTCGGGTCGCCGCCTCGACCGGGCTCGTCGCGAGGGCCCGCGCCAGATGGAGCACCGCGCGGACGTACTTGTTCACGTGTCGTCGCCCGTCAGACGCGGTCCAGATGACGGCTGCGGCTACGGCTGCTGCGGCAGTCGGCGCACAGGCCGCTGACGATCAGGCGGTGGCCGCGCGGGACGAACTTGTGCTGGGCCGCGACGGCGCCGCAGATCGCCTCCACCTCGGCACTGGAGAACTCGATCAGCTTCTGGCAGGACGTGCAGTGGAGGTGGTCGTGCTGCGGGTAGCCGTAGTCGTGCTCGTAGACGCTCCGTCCGGCAAGGACCATCTTCTTGAGGAGCCCGGCTTCGACCATCTCGGTGAGCGTCCGGTAGACGGTCGGCCGGCTCGCCCCGGCGCCGGCGGGGGTCCGCCGCAGGTCGGCGAGCAACTGCTCGGCATCGAAGTGCTCGTGCCGGCTGGCGACGTGGTCGACGATCACCTGCCGCTGGCGGGTGATCCGCTTGCCGCGGGCCTGGAGAAACTCTGCGAACCGCTCGCGCGGCGTCAGGGAGACGGCGACCGACCCGAGCGAGAAGTCGACGCTGGCCATGGCATCTTCCGGTGAACCGTGGCCCGGTCGGGCCGCGGTCACCGGATTGTAGCGTCAGCCCGACACGGGACGATCAGTCCCGCATCGCCACGCCACGCGCTCCGGGAAAGTGGTCGGCGGGGTGGAGCGGCTCGGCAGTCGCTCAGCCGAGCCGATCGAGCAGCCGGTCGAGGGCGGCGTCGAGCTTTTCCGGCGTCTCGTAGACGCCCGCGGCGATCTCGGCGCGAATCGCCGCGACCCGGTCGAAGCGGATGTCGGAGGCGGACTCGGCGGCGCGGACGCCGTCGACCGAGAGCGTCACCGAATCGTGCACCGCCCCGACACCGCGGCCCGCGGCGGCCTGTGCCGCTTCGGCACCGGCGACACCCTTGACGGCTGCGGCACCCTGCGTGAACGAGATTCCGAAGATGTTCATGTCAGCACTCCTTGCGGACACCCGTGAATCCATTCCCACCGTTCCCCGCCCCCGTACGGAGCCCCGGGCCGGTGTGTTCGTGCGATTCGCGGTCGTCCGTCCCTCCCATTGTCGCCGCACGTCGCCGGACTGGCGACACCGATCGTGGGTCACCACGCCCGGTTCATCCCCGGGCTGCGGCGGCCCGGGGAAAGTGTGTCATCGGCGATCGATCCGGCCCGCCACCAGTTTTTTTCCGACCGCCTCCCAGTTTGCCCAATCCACCCGGTCACCGGGCGGTCACATCGCGAATTCGGGGCGCCGCCGTTCGAGTTGGTTTTGGAGCCGTTCGACGATCGCGCTGTGCATCTGACTGACGCGGCTCTCGGAGAGATCGAGGGTCGCCCCGATCTCCTTCATCGTCAGTTCCTCGTAGTAGTAGAGGATGATGATCAGCCGTTCGTTGCGGTTGAGGCCTTTGGTGACCAGCCGCATCAGGTCGGCCTTCTGGATCCGGCGCGTCGGGTCCTCGCCCTTCTTGTCCTCGAGGATGTCGATCTCACGGACGTCCTTGGAGCTGTCGGTTTCGCACCATTTCTTGTTGAGGCTGACGAGACTGGCGGCGTTGGCCTCGACGAGGAGCTTCTCGAAGTCCTCCCGCGACAGCTGCATCTGCTCGGCGACCTCGGCGTCGGACGGCGTCCGTCCGAGCTTGGTCTCGAGCGTCTTGATCGCCTCGTTGAGCTTGCTGGCCTTGGAGCGGACGAGGCGCGGCACCCAGTCCATCGTCCGCAGCTCGTCGAGCATGGCGCCACGGATCCGCGGCACGCAGTAGGTCTCGAACTTCACGCCCCGGCCCATGTCGAAGGCGTCGATGGCGTCCATCAGGCCGAACGTCCCGGCCGACACGAGGTCGTCGAGCTCGACCCCCTCGGGCAGCCGCGACCAGATCCGCTCGCCGTTGTAACGGACCAGCGGCAGGTAGACCTCGATCAGCCGGTTGCGGAGGTCCTCGTTGGACTGGTCCGCCTTGAACTGCCGCCACAGCTCCTGCACCTCCTCGGGCGTGAGCTGGGGGCCAGTCTGCGTGACCATGTCGCTGCGTCGTGAATACGTCGCCATCCTTGGCTTCCCTCGCGTTCCGGTTGCCTCGCTCACCGCCTCCGGTCCAACCGTCTTGTATCGGCGGCCGGGAGACCCGTCTTGAAACTTTTTTCCCCTGCCGTCAGCCGTTCGTCCGGCCGCGGGATTCCCCCGGCCGGCAGCGTCGCCTCAGGCTGCCCGCACCACCTCAGCGGAGCCGATCGTCGCGAACACCTCGAGGTGGTCCTCGCCGGCGAGCTCCTCGGCGGCGAACACCCGCACCGGCGGTTCGAGGCCGGCGAGGGCATCGCGGACACGAAGCCGCAGCGGCGCCGCGACCACGATCACCGGCGCCGTCCCCCGGGCCGCCCGGGCGCGCACGGCGCGGCGGATCCGCGCCACCACCTGTGGTGCGGCACGCGGGCCCTCGGCGAGCTGGCGGGCAGCGTCGTCGTCGACGCGCACGACCGGCAGGCCGCCGGCGCTGTCGCGGCAGCGCCGGCAGAGCGTGCGCACCAGCAGGGCCCGGACGAGCTCGGCCAGCGCGACCGGATCGGTCGTGGTGGTGGCGTGGTCGGCGAGGTTCTCGAGAACCTCTTCCAGCGGGCGCAGCGGCACGCCGTCGCGGAGCAGCGCCTGGAACGTGCGGTGGATCCGCGCCACGGGGAGGACGTCGGGCAGGAGCGATCCGACCAGCGACGGCGCCGTGGCGCGGAGCGATTCGAGCAGCCGGGTGACGCCGTCACGCGACAGCAGCCGGTCGGCGTGGCGGCGGATACCGGCGTCGAGGAGGGCGACGAGGACGTCGAGGGGCTCGAGGATCGTCGCCCCTCGCTGGCGGGCGATGTCGGCCTGCGCCGGCGGCAGCCACGTGCCGGTTCGCCCGCTGGCCGGGTCGCTCCCCTCGGGCCCGTCGCCGGGCGGCTCCGCGCCGGGAGGCGGCACGCACAACGCCCGGGCGGCGGGAAACTCGCCGCTGGCGACGTCGTCGCCGGCGATCGTGATCCGGTAGCCACGTGGCGGAAGCGCGGCGTCGTCGCGGAACGCGACCGCCGGGGTCACCAGGCCGATCTCGGCGGCGACCTGCGCGCGGAGCGATGCGGTCCGGGCGACGAGCGCCGCGTCGCCGTGGACGAGCCCGAGCAGCCCGCGGCCGAGGGCCACGGCGATCCGGTCGTCGGCGAGCACCGCCTCCGCCGGCGTGCGCCGTGCCGGGAGCGGATCCGCGGGGGGCGGAGCCTCGGCCGAGGCGTGCCGACCGGTCCGCCACGCGGCGAGGCCGGCGACGGTCGCCATTGCCGCAAGTGGAAAGAATGGCAGTCCGGACAGCGACAGCAGCCCGAGGAACACCGCCGTCACGGTGAGCACCTGGGGGCGCGTGGCGAACTGCCTGCCCAACTCGCGCGGCAGGTCGGTGGACTGGCTCGAGCGCGAGATCAACAGCCCCGTCGCCACCGAGACCAGCAGCGAGGGCACAGCGCTGGCCAGGCCGTCGCCGATCGTGAGCCGGGAATAGACCTCGATCGCCCGCGCCGGCGCCATCCCGCGCTGGAGGACGCCGATCGCCAGGCCGCCCAAGAGGTTGACGGCGGTGATCACCAGCCCCGCGACCGCCTCGCCGCGGACGAACCGGCTGGCGCCGTCCATGCTGGCGAAGAAGTCGGCCTGGCGCTGGAGATCGCTCCGCGCGCGGCGGGCGTCGTCGCGGCTGATCGCGCCGGCCTGGAGGTCGGCGTCGATCGCCTGCTGCCGGCCGGGGAGGCCGTCGAGGGCGAACCGGGCGGCGACCTCGCTGGTCCGCGTCGAACCGGCGGTGATCACCACCAGCTGGATGATGGCGATGATCGCGAAGATCACCGCGCCGACGACGAGGTTGTTGGCGGCGACGAATTCCCCGAACGCCCGTACCACCTCCCCGCCGGCCGCGAGGCCGTCTTCGGCGGCCCGGGCGAGGATCAGCCGGGTGGTGGCGACGTTGAGCACCAGGCGGACGAGCGTCGAGCCGAGGAGAAACGTGGGAAACAGGCTCATCTCCAGCGGCGTCCGCGCCGCCAGGGCACCGAGCACGGCGAGCACCGAGACGGTCAGGTTGGCCGCCAGAAGCAGGTCGACCAACGCCGCGGGAACCGGCGCCAGCACCACCGCCACCGCCAGCAGGAGCGTCACCGGGACCACCGCGTCGGCGAGCCAGCCGGCGACCCGACGGGTGGCACGCGGAGCGAGCCAGGTGGAGGTGGTGGAGGCCATCATCGGGTTCCGGGAGCGGCGCTGGGGCGAGGACACTACCGGTCGACCGGCGGAGCGTAAAGCCCGCTCGCCACGGCGTTTCGTGCGTGATCGGACGGGGCTGTCGGCCTTGACATGGATGCCGTGCGCCGGGGGGACGGCGGCGGTGCGGTCCCCGAGCGACCGTTCACCGATACAATCCCCGGCCACGTTTCGCCGCCTCGCCCTTTCGCGACATTCCGCCGATGCGCTTCGACCGTGCCGGGATCGCCTTCGACTACCCCGACAACTGGGAGGTGGACGTCAGCGAGGGTGCGGCGCTGGTGTCGGTGACGGCCCCCGAGGGGGGCTTCTGGACCGTCAGCGCCCACGCCGCCGGCGGTGAACCGTTGCAGCTGGCGGAGGTGGTGGCGCGGCAGATGAAGCGCGAATACACCCACATCGACGTCGAGCGTGCCGTCGAGACGGTCGCCGGGCGCCGCCTCGAGGGGTTCGATTTCAACTTCTCGTACCTCGACCTCACCAACACGGCCGAGGTCCGCGTCGTCGGCACCGCGACCGTGGTGTATCTCGTCTTCTGCCAGGCCGAGGACCGCGATTGGGAACACCTCGCCCCGGTGTTCGCGGCGATGAAGACGAGCCTCGTCAACGCCCTCCCTTCCCCCGACCCGGGCTGATCGCGTCCCGGCGGACGCGGCGGACGTCCCGCGGCGATGCTGCTACACTCCCGGGCTTCCTTCAAATCGGGAACCGTCACCGTGTCCGCCTGGATCCCCGGCCTCGGCCCGCTCTCCTGCCCGGCCCCCCTGCCCTGCCTCGCCGCCGTCGCTCCGGCGGCGGGCACGATCCACTACGGCCACTGGATCGCCTTCGCGGTGATGGTCGCGGTCCTGCTCACGCTCGACCTCACCGTCTTCCACAAGAAGTCGCACGAACCGTCGCTCCGCGAAAGCGCGTTCTGGACCTGTTTCTGGGCGGGGCTCGCACTGTCGTTCAACGTCTTGGTGTGGTGGTGGCTCGGCGGGCAGCCGGCGATCGAGTTTCTCACCGGCTATCTCGTCGAGTGGTCGTTGTCGATGGACAACGTGTTCGTGTTCGCGGTGGTGTTCGGCTACTTCGGCGTGCCGCTGAAGTACCAGTACCGGGTGCTGTTCTGGGGGATCCTCGGGGCGGTGCTGATGCGCCTGTCGTTCGTGCTCCTCGGGGCCGAATTGGTCGAGCGCTACAAGTGGGTGCTGTGGCTGTTCGGGGCGTTCCTCGTCTACACCGGCATCAAGCTCGCCTGGAGCAAGGACGAGCACGAGCCCGGCGACAACCGGGTCGTCCGCACGGTGCGGCGTTTCATCCCCGTCTCGACCCAGCCGGCCGGCGACAGATTCTTCGTCCGTGAAGGGGGGAAGCTGCTGGCGACGCCGCTGTTCCTCGTGCTCCTGGTGGTCGAGAGCACCGACGTGCTGTTCGCCGTCGACAGCGTGCCGGCGATCCTCGGCGTGGTCACGCCGGGCACGCCCCACATGCGGTTCATCGCCTTCACCTCCAACGTGTTCGCGATCCTCGGCCTGCGGGCGCTGTATTTCCTCCTCGCCGGCGTGATGGACCTGTTCCGGTTCCTCAACTATGGCCTCGCCGCCGTCCTGATCTTCGTCGGCGGGAAGATGATCGCCGAGGCCTCGCGCCACAACGAATGGCTCGCCGGCCAGGGGGGCTGGGACCCGCATGCCGCGGGCCACCTGATCCACCCTGCCCTGTCCCTTGCGGTGATCGTCGGGTTGATCGGCACGAGTGTCGTGGCGTCGCTGGCCTATCCGGAGCGCGGCGACCGGGAGGTGGCCGGCGAGGGCGACGACGGCGGGAACGTCGCCTGAGCTGTGGCGATGCCCGCTCGGCGTGCCGCGACCCGATCGCCGCCGGCGCGATGGTCGTCCGGCTCGGACGCACGGTAGACTCCGGACCTCGGGAGACTCGCTGGGGGCGTGCGATGGGCGGATGGGGGGGCATCCCGGCACGGTTTTCGCGGCGGACCACGGTCCGCGCCGGCGCGATCGGCCTGGCCGGTCTGTCGCTCGACGGCCTGTTGGCCGCCCGGGCCCGCGGCGCGACCGAGCGGCGGCGGAGCGTGATCTCGATCTTCCTCTCCGGCGGCCTCGCCCAACACGAGACGTTCGACCCCAAGCCCGACGCCCCCCCCGAGATCCGTGGCGAGTTCGCGGCGATCCCGACGCGCACGCCCGGCGTGCTGGTCGGCGAGCACCTCCCGCTCCTGGCGGCACGGAGCGAGTCGTGGGCGCTGTGCCGCAGCCTCACGCACCGCTCCAACGACCATTCCGCCGCCCATCACATCATGCTCACCGGCCGGTCCGACCTGCCGCCGGGGTTCGACCCCAACGGTCCGAAGAAGTCCGACTGGCCGGCGCTGGCGGCGCTGGCCAACCGTCTCCTGCCGCCGCGCGGGCCGTTGCCGGGCGCGGTCGTCCTCCCCGAGAAACTCGTCCACCGCACCGGGCGGACGATCCCCGGGCAGTTCGCCGGGCTCCTCGGCAGCGGTGGCGAGCCGTGGTTCCTCGAGTGCTCGCCGTTCAACGCCCGGAGCTACGGCGCCTACCCGACCCACACCTTCCACCACCACGACGGCGCCATCGGCGACGACCCGCCGCGGTTCCGGCCGCTCAGCCTGTCGCTCGCCGATCCGCTCGGCGGCGGCCGCCTCCTCGACCGCGTCGCCCTCCGCGACGCCCTCGACCGTCAGCGCGCGGCGTTGGCGGCAGGGGGCGAGGCGGGGGCGTTCGACCGGTTCCGCGGCATGGCCACGGCGCTGCTCCTCGAGCCCTCCGTCGGCGGTGCCTTCGACGTGTCCCGTGCCGACCCGCGGCTCGTCGAGCGCTACGGTGCCAACGCCTTCGGCTGGTCGCTGCTCATGGCGGCGCGGCTTGTCGAGGCCGGCGTGGCGCTGGTCCAGGTGAACCTCGGCAACAACGAGACCTGGGACACCCACGAATCGGCGTGGACGAACCTGCGGCGGTTCCTCCTTCCGCCGCTCGACCAAGCGCTCGCCACCCTCCTCGACGACCTCGGCTCGCGCGGGCTCCTCGACGAGACGTTGGTCGTGATGGCGGGGGAGTTCGGGCGGACGCCGAAGATCAGCACGATTCCGCAGGCCCGCGAGCCGGGGCGCGACCACTGGGGGCGCGTGCAGACGGTATTCCTCGCCGGCGGCGGGGTGCGCGGCGGCACGGTCGTCGGCCGCTCCGATCGCTTCGGCGGCGAGCCCGCCGACGCGCCGCAGCGCCCCGAGGACCTCGCGGCGACGATCTACTCCGCGCTGGGGATCGCGCCGGACACGCTCTGGCACGACGAATCGGGGCGTCCGTTCCCGCTCGCCGAGGGGCGGCCGATCCCCGGCTTCGGCATCTGACGGCCCCCGCGTTCCCTTCGGATGCCGCCGCCGTCGCGACGCTTCCTCGACTCCCGGGACGATCCTCTCATGGCCGACCACTCCGCCGCCCCGTCCACCCGGCGCGAGGCCGAGAGCCTCGCCGACCTGTCGCCCCAGCAGTGGAAGAGCGGCATCGCCGCCTGGCTGGGGTGGCTGTTCGACGGCCTCGACATGCACCTCTACACGCTCGTCGCGCCGCCGTTCGTGGCCGAGCTGCTCGGTGGCCTCGACCAGCGCGACGTCGCGGTCGGCCGGACCGCATCGATCATCCAGGCGGGGTTCCTCGTCGGCTGGGCGCTCGGCGGCGGCTTCTTCGGCCGGGTCGGCGACCGGATCGGCCGGACCCGCGCCCTCAACCTCACGATCCTCACCTATGCCCTGTTCACCGGCCTGTCGTTCTTCGCCCAGACGTGGTGGCAGCTGCTCATCTGCCGGTTCCTCGCCGCGCTGGGCATCGGTGGCGAATGGGCGGTCGGGGCGGCGCTGATCTCGGAAACCTGGCCGCGCCGCTGGCGGCCGTGGCTGGCGGCGGTCCTCCAATCGGCGGTCAACGTCGGCGTCGTCCTGGCGATGGTGGCGGGGATCCTCCTCGCCTCGTTCGCGCCGCGGACGGTGTTCCTCGTCGGCGTCCTGCCGGCGTTCCTCGTCGTCTGGATCCGCCGCGCGGTCCCCGAGCCGGAGGAGTGGCACGCCGCCCGGGCGAGCGCCACGGAAACCGCCCCCGGCGTGGCCGACCTGTTCCGCGGCGCCGTCCGCCGCACGACGCTGCTCACGATCGTCGTCTGCAGCCTGTCGCTGACGGCGCACTGGGCGTTCATGTACTGGTACCTCCAGCACCTCCGCAATCATCCCGACCTCGCCGGCTGGACCGAGGCGGCGAAGACGAGCTACGCCAGCCAGGCGATGATCCTGGTGATGGTCGCCTCGATCGCCGGCAACTTCCTCGCGGCGCTGCTCGCCCGGACTTTCGGCTACCGCCGCGCCATCGCGCTGTTGTGCGTGGCGTACTTCGGCGCGATGCTCCTGGCCTACTCGAGCCCCCGGCCCCACGGCGAGCTGTTTTGGCTGCTCGGGCCGATCGGCGTCTGCCAGGGGGTGTTCGGGCTGTTCACGATGTACCTGCCGCCGCTGTTCCCGACGCTCCTGCGGACCACCGGCGCCGGATTCTGCTACAACATCGGCCGCCTCGTCGCCGCCGCGGGGACGGTCGTGTTCGGGCTGTTTTCCAAGGTCGGCGACCATCGCCTGGCGCTGCTCTACGCGGCGTGGCTCTTCCTGCCGGCTGCGGCCGTCGCCTGGCTCCTCCCCGAACCGCCCGACGAATCGACTCCCGGAGCTGTCCGCTGACGGACCGGGCCGTTTCCCCTCCGCGAGGCCTCGATCGATGCCGCTCCATCGCGTTCCGACCGTGACCGTGATCGCGCTGGTCCTTTTCTCCTGGTGCTCCCCGCCCATGCACGCCGTCGCCCAGCCGCCGTCGACGAATCCCCTGGTCGCCCCGTGGAGCGGCCCGTACGGCGGGGTGCCGCCGTTCGACCGGGTGCGGACCGCCGACTTCGCCCCGGCACTCGAGGCGGCGATGGCCGAGCAGCTCACGGCGATCGGCAGGATCACCGCGGCGGCCGAGCCGCCGTCGTTCGAAAACACGATCGCTGAACTGGAACGGTCCGCCCGGCCGATGGAGCGGGTCCAGGCGGTGTACGGCGTGTTCACCGGCTGCATGAGTGACGACGCCCTTCGCGCCGTCGAGCGCGGCATGGCGCCGAAGCTCGCCGCGTTCGCCGACCGGATCTTCCAGGACGAGAAGCTGTTCGCGCGGATCGCCGCGGTCGACGAGGCCCGTGAGCGCTCGGGCCTCTCGCCCGAGCAGCAGCGCCTCACCTGGCTGACCTATACCGACTTCGTCCGTGCCGGGGCCAAGCTCGACGCCGCCGCCAAGCGGGAGCTGTCGGCGATCAACCAGAAGCTCGCCGAGCTGTCGACGCGCTTCGCCCAAAACCTCCTCGCCGACGAGACCGACCAGGCGATCGTGCTCGCCGCCGAGGCCGACACCGCCGGGCTGCCGGCGGATGTCAAGGCGGCGGCGGCGGCCGCCGCCGCCGCACGCGGCAAACCGGGGCAGTGGGCGATCCAGAACACGCGCTCGAGCGTCGAGCCGTTCCTCACCTTCTCGCCGCGCCGCGACCTGCGCGAGAAGGTGTGGCGGATGTTCGTCGACCGCGGCGACGGCGGCGGCGCCACCGACAATAATGCCATCATCGCCGAGATCCTCGCGCTCCGTGCCCGTCGGGCCAAGCTCCTCGGCTATCCGACCCACGCCCACTGGCGCGTCGAGCACGCGATGGCCAAGACGCCGGAGCGGGCGCTGGAGCTGATGGAGGCGGTGTGGAAGCCGGCCGTCGTCCGGGCCCGCGAGGAGGTGGCCGACATGCAGGCCGCGGCCGACCGCGAGGGGGCCGGGATCACGATCGAGCCCTGGGACTACCGCTACTACGCCGAGAAGGTGCGGGCCGCGAAGTACGACCTCGACGAGAGCGAGATCGTCCCCTACCTGCAGCTCGAGAAGCTGCGCGAGGGGATGTTCTTCATGGCCCGGGAGCTGTTCGGCTTCTCGTTCAAGCCGCTCGCCCCCGGCGCCGTGCCGGTCTACCACCCCGACGTCCGCGTCTGGGAGGTGGTCGACCCGGCGGGGGAGCACGTCGGGCTGTGGTACTTCGATCCCTACGCCCGCACCGGGAAGCGCTCGGGGGCGTGGATGAGCGCCTACCGGGCCCAGGAGGCGTTCGATAACGCGGTGACGACGATCGTCTCCAACAACTGCAATTTCGTGAAGGGAGAGCCGGGCGAGCCGGTGCTCGTCAGCTGGGACGACGCCACGACGCTGTTCCACGAATTCGGCCACGCCCTCCACGGGCTCTGTTCGGCGGTCCGCTACCCGTCGCTGGCCGGCACGGCGGTGGCGCGCGACTACGTCGAGTTCCCCTCGCAGGTCCTCGAGCACTGGCTCTCGACCCCCGAGATCCTCGACCGCTACGCGCTCCATTTCCGCACCGGTCAGCCGATCCCGCGCGAGTTGGTCGCGCGGATCGAGCGTGCCAAGCGCTTCAACGAGGGGTTCCGGACGGTCGAGTTCCTCGCCAGCGCCCTGGTCGACATGAAGCTCCACCTTGCCGGCGACGTGCCGATCGACCCCGACCGCTTCGAGCGCGAGACCCTCGCCACCCTCGGAATGCCGCGCGAGATCGTGATGCGCCACCGGACGCCGCAGTTCGCCCACGTCTTCGGCGGCGACGGCTACTCCGCCGCCTACTACAGCTACCTGTGGGCCGACACCCTCACCGCCGACGCCTGGGAGGCGTTCACCGAGGCGGGGGGCGCGTGGGACAAGGGCGTCGCCAAGCGGCTCCGCGACCACGTCTTCTCGGTCGGCAACACGATCGACCCGGCCGACGGCTACCGCGCCTTCCGCGGCCGCGACGCCGGGATCGACGCCCTGATGCGGAAGCGCGGCTTCGCGAAGGAGTGAGCCGCGCGCCTCAGCCGCGCCCGAGCCATGACGCCGCGTCGGCGTCGGAGGGCATCCGCCAGTCGCCGCGTGGCGACAGGCTCACCGAGCCCACCTTCGGGCCGTCGGGGAGCGCCGAGCGCTTGAACTGCTGGCTGAAGAAGCGCCGCAGGAACGTCGCCAGCGTCCGCTCGCGCTCGGCGCGGGGATAGTCGCGCGAGAACGCGGCGTGGTCGGAGAGGAAGAGGAGCTTCTCCGGCGTGAAACCGCAGCGGACGAAGCCCCACAGGAAGAAGTCGTGGAGCTCGTAGGGACCGAGCAGTTCCTCGGTCGACTGGGTGATGCCGCCGTCGGGCCCCGGGGGGAGGAGCTCGGGCGAGATCGTCGTCGCGGCGATGTCGCGGAGCACGGCCTCCAGCGCCGTCCCGGCGTGTTCGGTCGAGGCCACGTGCTCGACGAGAAACCGCACGAGCGTCTTGGGCACCGATGAATTGACGCCGTACATGCTCGTCTGGTCGCCGGCGTAGGTGCACCACCCGAGGGCCAGTTCCGACAGGTCGCCGGTGCCGAGGACGAATCCGTGGCTCATCAGCACCAGCGTCCGCTGGCGCGCTTGGACGTTTTCGAACACCAGGTCGTGGCGGGCGGCGGCCGGCAGCTTCGCCAGCCGGGCTTCGAGCCCGGCGACGTCGAGGCCGGCGGGGTCGATCCCGAACGGCCGGTGGCCGAGCGCCTTGAACGTCTCCAGGCAGACCGGGCGGATGTCGATCTCGGCGGCGGTCACACCGAGCCCGGCCATCAGCGCCCGGGCGTTGCCGCTGGTGCGGGGGGTCGTGCCGAACCCCGGCAGGGCAAACCCCCGGATCCGCGCGGCGTCGCGCCCCGCGGCGGCAAACGTCTTCGCCGCCACCAACAGCGCGAGCGTCGAGTCGAGCCCCCCCGACACGCCGAGCACCACCTCGGGCCAGCCGAGGTGCTCGAGCCGCCGCCCGAGCCCGGCGCACTGGATCCCGAACACCTCGGCGCAGCGCGCAGCGAGCGTCGCCGGCTCGCGCGGCACGAACGGCCGGCCGTCGACGTGGCGGGCCAGTCCGACGAGGTCGGCGGCCGGAGCGTCGAGCTGGACGTGCCGGTAGAGCCGCTGCTCGGCCCGTGCCGCCTCGCCGAAGCTGGAGATGAAGCGCCGTTCGCCGTCGAGCCGGTCGATGTCGACGTCGACCCCGGCCAGCCAGCCGCCACGGGCGGGGGTGCCGGGGAGGCCGACGCGCGGGCTCTCGACGAGGACCTGGCCGTTTTCGGCGACCAGGCAATGGCCACCGAAGACGAGGTCCGTCGTCGACTCGTCGGGGCCGGCGGAGGCGTAGGCGTAGGCGGCGACGCAGCGGCCCGACTGGTTGGCGACCAGCGCCCGGCGGTAGTCGTGCTTGGCGACGGTCTCGTTGGAGGCCGACAGATTGACCAGCAGCGTGGCGCCGGCGAGGGCGGCATGGCTGCTCGGCGGGATCGGCAGCCAGAGGTCCTCGCAGATCTCCGCGGCGATCACCAGCGCCCCGGCCGCGAACAGCAGGTCGGTGCCGAACGGGACCGGCTCGCCGAACAGGTCGATCTCGGCGGGGTCCCCCTGCCCTGCCCCACGAAACCAGCGCGACTCGTAGAACTCGCCGTAGGTCGGGATCGCCGTTTTCGGGACGACACCCCGCACGGCGCCCCCCTGGAGGGCGACGGCGCAATTGAACAGCGCCGGGCCGGCCGCCACCGGCATGCCGACGAACACGATCCGCGGCGCGCCTGCCGTCGCCCGCCGCACGGTGTCGAGCGCGGTGGTAGCGGCATCGAGGAGACGGCGCTGGCGAAACAGGTCGCCGCACGTGTAGCCGGTCAGGGCCAGCTCCGGGAAGACGACGACGTCGGCGTCGGCGGTCTGGTCGAGCTGGGCCACGAGCGCGGCGGCGTTGCGCGCCGGATCGGCGATCGCCACCGGCGGAGAGCAGACGGCGATGCGGTGGAACCCGTGGCGGGGCATCAGGGCGGTCCGGGGGGCGATCGGGCAGCGCGCGCCACCTGGCAAGAGTATGGCATCAGGCCGATCTGCCAGCGGCGGGGGCCACGAGGAGGCGAGGAGCCGCGATTCGGGCACTGAAGCGCACGCCCAGGTGATGTGCGCTGACCACCACACCGCGCACATCGCCCGCTCATGGGTGGGGTGTTGGTGTCTTGTGTTTTTTGTGTTTCCTCGTGTGTTTTTGGTTGATTCCCTAAAAAGTCGGGCTACCGTTAGGGGGTCCTTGGGTGGTATGCCTTGCGGTACTGTAAGCATTGACGAGAAATCGGGACATTGGTTGTCCACCTCGCTGAGTAGCGTTTTGCCGCAGAACGATGACAAGCGTCGGCCCTGGGTGGGGAAGGCATCGGAACGGATCGACGAGGCTTGTCTGTCCTCCAGATCGAGGAGCAGACGACATGGCAACGAAGCGCGGCATGGACAAGTCGGTCGGTGAGCTCGAAGCGGCGACATGCACGCTGATCTCGCGGTTCATCAGCGACCTCATCGGACGCGGCCCGCGTTCGGTGACGGCGACGCTGCGGGGCGTCACGTTGGTCGTGCTCCTCGAGGGCGTGCTCACGGCTGCCGAGGAGCGGCTCGTCGCGCTTCCCGACGAGCGGAAGAGCGGCTGCTCGATGGTCCGCCAGATGCGCGACCACATCATGCGCGGAGCGTGTCCGAAGTTGATCGACGAGCTCGCAGGCGCCCTCGGTCGGACGGCGGCGGGGATGTTTCACGACACCGCCCCGGAATTGGACCAGGAAGTGTTCGTATTCAGCCTGGCGCGCGAGAAACGCCAGCCGAAGCTCTCCTGACCGACGGCTGGCTTGCGGTTTTGCCGCTGCTGCCAGGTGCCCCTGACGTCTCAGCCGCTGTGTGGGGCGATCCACGCCAGCGCTGGTGCTGGTTGCCCTACTCTCTCGGTGGTCCCCGCGAGTGGTTTGTAGCGACGGGGAGGGCGTGATCGCGATTCCAAGCCGCGTTTCCGTGAGATCCGACGACGGCGATGCCAGCGGCGCGCGATTTGCCCCGATCAGACATCGGTCAGGTACCGCGAATGGGCCCGGAGCCCTCCGGGTGTCGCGGCTGGCCGGTCTTCAACGTCGCCGGGGGGGCATCATGGTGATCGCCGCAGGAACGTCGGGAACGGGGCACAGCAGCCGGTCGGCTCGTCGCTCGGCGGGGCCTCTCGCCTGCGTGCTGGTCGCCGCCCTGGTGGCGACCGCTGCCCACGCCCAGACACGGACGTGGGACGGTGGCGCTGCCGACGGCAACTGGACGAGCGCCGCCAACTGGGCTCTCGACACTGCTCCGGTCGCCGGCGAAGCGCTGCGCTTCCAGGGCACCGTCCGGACGACCAGCACCAACACGTTCGCCGCCAACACGGTCTTCGACAGCATCACGCTGGCGGCCGGTGGATTCACGCTCGACGGCAATGCCCTGCAGTTGTCGTCGTCGGGCACCGACATCGCCAATACGTCGTCAACCCAAAACAACGTCAACGTCGACCTCCGGGCGTCGAGTGGTGGCCTCACGTTCGCCTCGACCAGCTCCGGCCTGCTGGCCCTCAGTGGCGTCATCAGCGGCGGCGGTGGGATCACGAAGACCGGAGCGGGTCCCGTCGGCCTCGGCGGCAACAACACCTACACCGGCAACACGACCGCCACCGTGGGAATCCTCGGGATCTCGACTGCCAACGCCCTCGGCAGCCCGGTCGACGGAACGGTCGTCGCCGCCGGAGCCCAGTTGCGGGTGCAGCCCGCGGCGGGCATCACGGTCGCCGAGCCACTCACCCTCTCCGGCTCCGGTCAGGTCGGAACCGGCGGAGGCGCGCTGCGTTTGGCCACGGGCCTCGCCACATGGCAGGGGCCGATCACGCTCGCAGCCGACGCTTCGATCGGCGCGGCCGGCGGAACGGTCCTCACGCTCGATGTCCCCGCGGGCAACGCCATCACGGCCAACAACTTCAGTCTCCTGTTCGACGGTGCCGGAAACGTCACCGTCGTCGATTCGATCGCGCTGGGGAGCGGTTCGCTGACCAAGCAGGGGTCGGGGCTGACCACGCTCGGTGGCAATCTGTCGTTCTCCGGGACGAGTGTCGTCAACGCCGGCGGCCTGCTGATCAACGGCACGACCTCGAGCACCGGTCTGACGACCGTGAACGCTCCGAACAATGGCCGGATCGGCGGCGATGGCGCGCTTGCCGGCAGCCTCTCGCTGGCCACCTCCGCCAAGTTCATCTTCAACCCGTCGGCCACGCTCGATGTCGCCGGAGCGGTGACGCTGCCGAACACGTTCGGCGTCGGCAGTCTCGTCAACGCCGATGCCTCGGCGATCGATTGGACGGGGGTTGCCGACGGTACGTACACGCTCATCGGCATGACGACCTCGACGTTCGGCAACATCACGAACTTCGGGTTTGCCAACGCCTTCGATCTCGGTGGCGGCCGCAAGGCCTTTTTCCAGAACGGCGGCCTGCAGCTCGTGGTCGGCCCGGGGATTGCGATCCCGGAAATCGACCCGGGCAGCACGGGAGCCGTGGTGGCCCTTCTCGCCGGCATTCTCGGCCTCGGCGAGCGTCGCCGCCCGCGCCGCTGACACCTGAAGCGTCGCGGTCGGCCCGAATACTCCTCCGCATCGCCCGTGGCGCCCACCACCCTGGCTTTCCCCGGCGATTCCCGGGGAAAGCGGGCGGGCGAGAAGAACAGGCTCCGGTCGGAGTCGAACCGACGATGGCGGATTTGCAATCCGCTGCCTTAGCCACTTGGCTACGGAGCCGTGTGCGGGAGCTTTCCCTGACCCCTTCACGCTACGGCAACCCGGGAAGGCTGGTCAAGCAGTGACGGCGGCCGGGGGTCGAACCGGTCGGGCGCTTCGTGACGCGTGCACCGGACCCCGCGGAAAGATCGGCAGAATCCCGCGGCGGTCTTCAGTCTGCCCGTTCGGCGGCCCGCCGCCGCGGTTTGGCAGGCCCGGGGGCGGACCGATAGAGTAGCCGCCGACTCGGGGACCACGGACCGTGCCCCCGACCGACAGCCACCCCACCGGGAGCCTTTCGATGGCCAAGCAGGCGACGTGTGATTTCGGTCTCATCGGCCTCGCCGTGATGGGGGAAAACCTGGCGCTCAACGTCGCCAGCCGCGGGGTGCCGATCGCCGTCTACAACCGCACCGCGAGCGTCACCGACGCGTTTACCGCCGGCCGGGGCAAGCAGCCCCACGTGGTCGGGTGCCATTCGCTCGAGGACCTCGTCGCGGCGCTCAAGCCGCCGCGGAAGGTGATGATGATGGTCAAGGCCGGGCCGGCGGTCGACGACCTGATCCGCACGCTCACGCCGCTGCTCTCCAAGGGCGACATCCTCATCGACGGGGGCAATACCTATCCCGCCGACACCGAACGGCGCACCAAGGAGGTCGAGGCCAACGGGCTTTTGTACGTCGGGATGGGCGTCTCCGGCGGCGAGGAGGGAGCGCTGAAGGGGCCGAGCCTGATGCCGTCGGGATCGCCGGCGGCGTGGCCGGCGCTGAAGCCGATCCTCCAGGCGATCGCCGCCAAGGTCGGCCCCAAGGCCGACATCCCCTGCTGCGAATGGATCGGGCCGCGCGGCGCGGGCCATTACGTCAAGATGGTCCACAACGGGATCGAATATGGCGACATGCAGCTGATCTGCGAGGCCTACTGGCTCCTCCGCCAGGTCGCCGGCCTCGGCAACGACGAGCTCGCCGCCGTGTTCGCCGACTGGAACCGCGGCGAGCTCGACAGCTACCTGATCGAGATCACCCGCGACATCTTCACCGCCCGCGACCCGGAAACCGGCGAGTTCCTCGTCGACTCGATCCTCGACGCCGCCGGCGCCAAGGGCACGGGGAAGTGGATGAGCCAGCTGGCCCTCGACCTCGGCGTTCCCAGCACGCTGGTCACCGAGGCGGTCTACGCGCGGACGCTGTCGGCGATGAAGGAGGCGCGGACCCGCGCGAGTGCCAAGCTCGTCGGACCGTCGGCCACGTGGAGCGGCGACACGCAGGCGTTCGTCGAGGACGTGCGCCACGCCCTGTATGCCTCGAAGATCGCCAGCTACGCCCAGGGCTTCGTGCAGCTCGCGGCGGCGGCCAAGGAGCACGACTGGCCGCTCGACTACCGCTCGATCGCGATGCTGTGGCGTGGCGGCTGCATCATCCGGGCGCAGTTCCTCGAGCGGATCGCCGAGGCGTTCAGCGGCGACAAGAACCTCGAGAACCTGATGCTCGCCCCCTATTTCCAGCAGGCGCTGGCGAATGCCCAGACCGGCTGGCGGCATGTCGTCGCGACCGCCGCGGCCCACGGCGTGCCGACGCCGGCGTTCATGGCGGCGCTGGCCTATTACGACGGCTACCGAAGCGCCCGGCTGCCGGCCAACCTCCTCCAGGCGCAGCGCGACTACTTCGGATCCCACACCTACCAGCGCACCGATCGGCCGGGGACGTTCCACAGCGAGTGGCTCGACCTGCGGCGCCCGGTGCCGGCCCGGGGGAAGGCATAGATGGCCACGGCGCTCGAGCGGCTGTTCGGGCTCTCCGGTCGGACCGCGGTCGTCGTCGGCGGCACCGGCGTCCTCGGCGGGGCGCTGGCCGAGGGGCTGGCCTCGGCCGGGGCGTTGGTCGTCGTCGCCGGTCGGGGGGCCGACCGCGGCGCCGCCCGGGTCGACGCGATCCGCGCCGCCGGCGGGCAGGCGACGTTCGTCGCCGTCGAGGCGACCGAGCGCGGGAGCGTCGAGGCGCTGCTGGCCGCCACGCTCGCCGAGACGGGACGGGCCGACATCCTCGTCAACTGCGCCGGGGTGAACTCGGCGATCCCGTATTTCGAGATCCCCGACGACGACTACGACCGCGTCCTCGATACGAACCTCAAGAGCACCCACCTCGGCTGCCAGGTGTTCGGGGCGGCGATGGCCGCCGCCGGCGGCGGGGCGATCCTCAACCTCGGCAGCGTCTCCGCCGACAAGCCGCTGTCGAAGGTGTTCATCTACTCGGCGTCGAAGGCGGCGGTCGTCAACTACACGCAGAACGTCGCCCGTGAGCTCGCCCCGCGCGGGGTGCGCGTCAACGTCCTCTGCCCCGGGTTCTTCCCCGCCGAACAGAACCGGCGGATCCTCTCCCCGGAGCGGACGGCGGCGATCATGGGGCAGACACCGATGAACCGCTTCGGCAACCCGGAGGAGCTCGTCGGCGCGGCGTTGCTGCTCTGCGCCCCGGTGGCGGGGAGCTTCATCACCGGCACGGCGCTGTACGTCGACGGCGGCTTCACCGGGATGCGATTCTGACGGCCGATGCCCCCAGGACCGGGCGGCTGCCCCGGGAGCCGATGTCGCACACGATCGTGATCTTCGGCGCCTCCGGCGACCTGACGTCGCGGAAGCTCGTCCCGGCGCTGTGGAGCCTGTCGCGCGCCGGGGTCCTGCCCGCCGAGACGCGGATCGTCGGCTTCTCGCGGACGCCGTTCTCCGACGACGCCTGGCGGGCCGCGCTCCTCGAATCGACACGCGTTCATGCCGACGGCTTCGACGCCGCGAGCTGGCCGGTGTTCGCCGCGCGGCTCCACTACCAGCCCGGCGACATCGCCTCGCACGACGACGTCGCCAGGCTCGGCGAGCGGCTGGCGAGCCTCGAGGGAGCGGCAGGGGCGACGCGCGTCTACTACCTCGCCACCGCGCCGCAGTTTTACGAGCCGGTGGTCGCGGCGCTCGGCAGCCTGGGGATGGCCGCCGAGACGGCCGGACCGCGGCGGATCGTCGTCGAGAAGCCGTTCGGCACCGACCTGGCGACCGCGCGGCAGCTCAATGCCCGGCTCCACGCGGTGTTCAGCGAGAGCCAGGTCTACCGCATCGACCATTACCTGGGGAAAGAGTCGGTCCAGAACATCCTCGCCCTCCGCTTCGCCAACACGATCTTCGAGCCGGTCTGGAATCGCCGCTACATCGACCACGTCCAGATCACCGTCGCCGAGGAGGTGCCGGTGGGGCGCCGCGGGGCCTACTACGACTCGGCCGGCGTCCTCCGCGACATGTTCCAAAACCACCTCCTCCAACTCCTCATGATCACGGCGATGGAAGCCCCGGTCCGCTTCCAGGCGACGGCGGTCCGGAACGAGAAGGTCAAGGTCCTCGAGGCGATCCGGCCGCTGGAGCCCGCCGAAGTCGCCGCCGCCGGCGTCCGCGGGCAGTATGCCGGCTACCTCGCCGAGCCGGGCGTGGCGGTCGACAGCCGCACGGCGACGTTCGCAACGCTGCGCCTCGAGGTCGACAACTGGCGCTGGCAAGGGGTGCCGTTCTACCTCCGCAGCGGCAAGTGCATGTCGTGCCGGACGACGCAGATCGTGATCGGGTTCCGCCAGCCGCCGCTGGAACTGTTCGCGTCGTCGAAGCGGCGCGTGGCCCGTGAGGCCAACCGGCTCGTGATCCAGATCCAGCCCGCCGAGGGGATCCAGCTCCACTTCCACACCAAGGTCCCCGGCGCCGGGATGCAGTTGCGCCTGACCGACCTCGAGTTCAGCTACTCGCGCGAGTTTTCCGGGCGGTTGCCCGAGGCCTACGAGCCCCTCCTCCTCGACGTCCTCACCGGCGACGCCAGCTTGTTCGCCCGTGCCGACGAGGTGGAGAAGTCGTGGGAGATCATCGACCCCGTCGCCCGCGCCTGGGCGGGCAGCGACCAGCCGGCGCTGGCGCGCTATGAGCCGGGCCACTGGGGGCCGCAGGCCAGCGCCGACTGGATGGCGGCGCAGGGACGGACGTGGTTCGACACCTGCCCGGTGCTCACCGGACCCCCGGTGCCGACGTGACCACTCCCACGGCCGACAGGGGCCCGGCGATCGGCGGCGTCCGGCTCGGGTCGCCGCTGATCCAGGCGGCCCTCTCCGGGTACAGCGACCGGGCGATGCGGGTGCTCGCCCGCCGTCACGGCGCCGCCTACGCCCTCGGCGAAGTGCTCCTCGACCAGTTCGTGGTCACCGCCGGCCGCCACCCGCGCAACCGCGCCCGGCTCGCCGTGGCCGACGAGGAGCATCCCGTCGGGGGCCAACTGATGGGGGCCGACCCGGAGCAGTTCCCGCCGGCGGCGCTGAAGCTCGTCGAGGAGGGATTCGACGTCATCGACATCAACTTCGGCTGCCCGGTGAAGAAGGTGCTGGGCCGCTGCCGCGGCGGCTACCTCCTCGGCGTGCCCGAGACGGCACTGGAGATCGTCGCCCGCGTCCGCGACGCGGTGCCGCAGCACGTGCCGGTGACGCTCAAGATGCGCCGCGGCCTCGATGACTCGGCCGACAGCGCCGACCGGTTCTGGCGGATCTTCGACGGCGCGTTCGCTCACGGCGTCGCGGCGATCACGGTCCATGGCCGCACCGTGCAGCAGAAATATGTCGGGCCGAGCGATTGGTCGTTCCTCGCCGCGGTCAAGCGCCACGCCGGCGCGCGGACGGTGTTCGGCTCCGGCGACCTGTTCTCGGCCGAGGCCTGCCTGGCGATGCTCGAGCGCACCGGCGTCGACGGGGTGAGCATCGCCCGGGGGGCGATCGGCAATCCGTGGATCTTCGCCCAGACCGCCGCGCTGCTGGCCGGCGGCCCTCCCCTCCCCCCGCCGACGATCCACCGGCAGCGCGACATGCTCCGCGAGCATTGGGAGCTGGCGGTCGAACTCCACGGCGAGGCGCTCGCCGGCCGGCAGATGCGCAAGTTCGCCATCAAATACGCCCGCCTCCACCCCGAGCCGCGCGCCGTCCGCGACGCGTTCGTGGCCGTCAAGGTGAACGACGATTGGCAGCGGGTGCTCGACCGTTTCTACGCCGCCGACGGCCCGGGGCGCGATCCCTCGGCCGACGTCGACGAGACGGTCGATTGCTCCGCCGGCGACGCCGAGGGCTGAGCGCCGCGGAGGCCGATCGCCCGGCGAAGTCGCAGCGGCCGGCACCGGCGCCGCGGTCACGGCGGGCCGTCCCCGGCGTCGGCCAGGGCGGCGGACAGTTCGTCGCGGACGGCGGCGTCGGTCTCGACCGCGAGGCGGGCGGCGAGGGGCCCGCCCGCCGCGGCCGCGCCCGCCGCCCGCCAACGGCCCAGCGCCCAGGCGGCGGCGCCGCGGACCATCGCGACCGGATCGGCGAGTGCCGCGGCGAGCGCTGCCACCGCCCGGCGGGCGTGGGCGTCGTCGCCGCTGGCCGCCTGGTTTCCCAGCGCCACCGCGGCGCTGCGCGCCAGGCCGGCACGCTTGGCGCGGAGCAGCGGCGCGCCACGGAAGCGCCGGCGAAACGCCTCCTCGTCGAGCGCCAGGAGGTCGGCGAGGTCGAGCGTCGTCGCGCCGCCGCGCGGGGCGAAGGTCGGCTCGGCGCTGCCCGGCGCGAGCCGGTTCCACGGGCAGACGCGTTGGCACTCGTCGCAACCGAAGATCCAGTCGCCCATTCCCGGCCGGAGTTCCACCGGCACCGCCCCGCGCTCTTCGATCGACAGTGCACTCACACACAGCCCGGCGTCGAGGATCCGCGGTTCGACGAGGGCCCCCGTCGGGCAGGCGTCGAGGCAGGCGGTGCAGGTCCCGCAGTGGTCGACGTGGATCGGGGCGTCGCCCGGGAGGACGGCGTCGGTGAGCAGGGCCGCGAGGAAGAAATGGCTGCCGGCCCGTGGGTCGATGAGCATCGTGTTTTTGCCAAACCAGCCCAGCCCCGCCAGCCAGCCGAACTCGCGCTCCGCGAACGGCGCCGAGTCGACGACGCCGCGCGTCCGGCAGCCGGGAAGGCGCTCCTCGAGCCAGGCTCCCAACGCGTTGACGCGGCGCCTGAGGAGGTCGTGGTAGTCGTCGCCCCATGCGTAGCTCGCCACACGCCCGCGCCCCGGGGGAGCGGGGTCGGCGGCGGCCGGCGGGTGGTCGGTGGCGAGCATGATCGCGCTGCGGACGCCGGCGAGGAGCGTGGCCGGATCGCGGCGCAGTGGCTCGTGGGCTTCGAGCCAGCCGGCCATCGGCCCGGCGCGGCCGGCGTCGAGCCACGCGCGGAAGCGGGCGTGGACGAGTGGATCGCGGTCACCGACGGCGGCGATCCCGAGCCGGGAAAAGCCGATGGCGGCGGCGGCGGCGCGGAGCAGCGCGACCAGGTCGGGGGGCGGCGACGCGGCACCGGACGTGGAGGTGCAGGCAGGCTGCATCGGCGGGGGTGATCGGGAAACGGGGTTCGGGGCGGCAGGGCGGGCAGCGCGGCGTGGCGACCGACGGGCAGCCTGTGGAACTGGTCTGGACCGGCAGGTGACGATCGCTATTCTCCCCGCCGCGCCACCAGAACCCAACCGCCGTGGAGAGCCTGTCGTGCCCCAATCCACCTCCCGTCGCACGCCGGGGCCTGGCCGCGATGCAGCGGCTGCGGTTTCAAGGCTGTCCGCCGCGCACCGGCCGGCCTTGTGCCTGGTGGCGGCGACGTTGGCTTCGCTCCTCCTCACGCTCCTCGCCGGCTGCCAGACACCGCCGCAGGGGGCGACCCCGGTGTATGGCGCCTACCCGACCACGGTCCCACCGCCGGCCACCGGCATGACCGGCCAGCCGGCGCCCTACGGCGGCTACGTCGCCACGCCGCAGGGGGCCGCGTATCCCCCGGCCGCGCCGGTGATGCCCGGCCCGACGACGTCGGCCTGGCCCACCGCCGCCGCGCCTGCGACCGTCGCCGCGCCGTCGCTCGCCCCTCCGCAGGCCACCGCTCCCAATTCGTCGTGGACGTGGGCGCAATCGGGTCAGGCCGCCGCTCCCCCCACCATCCAGCAATACCCCCAGCAGCTGGCCAACCAGGCCAACCAATACGGCCAGGGCCTCAACCAGCAGGCGCAGCAGTACGCGGCCCAACTCCAGCAGCAACCGCAGCAGTTCGCCAATCAGGCGCAGCAGACGCTCGCCCAGCAGCAGGCGCAGCTCAACAACCAGCTCCAGGCGACCGCCAACCAGTACCAGCAGGGGTTCAACAACCAGCTCCAGCAGAACGTCCAGCAGGGGCAGCAGGCGCTGACCAACCAGGTGCAGCAGGCCCTGCCGCAGGCGCCGCAGCAGCAGACGGTCAACGGCAGCTGGTGGCCGTTCACCGACCCCGGCGGGCTGCCACCGGCGCGGACGACCCCGGCGCTGCCGGCCCGCTACTGAGCCGCGCGGCGGCGATCGGTCGCCCCGCCTCCCCGCCGGGAGACGGCCCGGGCGCTGGAGCGTGGTATCGTGGGCAGGGCCGCAGGTGCGGCATCCCCCCAGAGGCCCCGGTCCGATGCTCGACTTCCTCGCGCGCTTCGCGCTGCCGACGCGATCGGCGCTCGGCGCCGCCGACTGGCGGACGGTCGCGCGGATCGAGGAGCTGGCCCCGGCCTACGAGCAGCAGAGCGATGCGGCGCTGCGCCGCACGGTGCGGTCGCTGGCCTACCGCGTGAAGGCCGGCGAGCCGGTCGAGGCGGTGCTCGTCGAGAGCTTCGCGGCGACCCGTGAGGCGGCCCGCCGGAGCATCGGCCTGCGCCACTACGACGTCCAGCTTCTCGCCGGGGTGGCGCTGGTCCGTGGCGCGATCGTCGAGATGCAGACCGGCGAGGGGAAGACCCTGGTCGCGACGCTGCCGCTGGCGCTCTACGCGCTGGCCGGCAAGGGGGCCCACCTGGCGACGGTCAACGACTACCTCGTGCGCCGCGATGCCGAATGGATGGGCCCGGTCTACGAGAAGCTCGGGCTGTCGGTCGGCATCATCCAGTCGCAGATGGATTTCGACGTCCGCCGGTCGGCCTACGCCGAGGACATCACCTACGGCACCGCCAAGGAGTTCGGCTTCGACTTCCTCAAGGACCGGCTGATGGCGCGCGAGATCGCCGAGGGGCGCGGCGACCTGGGCGCGGCGCTCACCGGCCGCCACGGGGCCGGCGCGCCGCGCCTCCTCCAGCGCCCCTACTGGTTCGCGCTGGTCGATGAAGCCGACAACGTCCTCATCGACGAGGCGCGGACGCCGCTGATCATCTCGGCGCCACCGGGGCAGGCCCAGGCGGTGCAGCAGAAGCTGTTCCGGTTCGCGGCCCAGGCCGCCGAGGCGCTCGACGCCACGGAAGACTTCGAGTTCGACCCGCAGAAGAAGAGCTGCGAGCTGCTCGGGCCCGGGCGGAGCCGCGTCCGCGCGATGCCGCGCTCGACGCTCCTCGACCAGCTCAGCTTGCTGGCGATCTACGAGGCGGTCGAGCGCGCGGTCCGCGCGAAGGTCGCCTTCATCCGCGACCGGCAGTACGTCGTCCGCGACGGCAAGATCGTGATCATCGACGAGTTCACCGGCCGCGCCGCCGAGGGGCGGACGTGGCGCGACGGGCTCCACCAGGCGGTCGAGGCGAAGGAGGGGGTCGAGGTCACGGTCCCCTCCGGACATGCCGCCCGGATCACGATCCAGGACCTGTTCGCGCGCTGGCCGCATCTCGGCGGGATGACCGGGACGATCGCCTCCAGCGGCCGCGAGATCAGCCGGACCTACGGCGTCGCCGTCGCCCTCGTGCCGACCCACCGGCCGGCGATCCGCCGCCGGCTCCCCGCGGTCGTCACCGCGACGCAGGGGGAGAAGTTCGCGCGGATCGTGGCCGAGACGGCCGAGCTCCACGCCGCCGGGAGGCCGGTGCTGATCGGCTCGCGTTCGATCGACCGGTCGGAGGAACTCTCGCGCCTCCTCACCGCGGCCGGCCTCGAGCACACCGTGCTCAACGCCCGCCACATCGAGCGCGAGGCGGAGATCGTCGCCGCCGCCGGCCAGCGCGGGCAGATCACGGTGTCGACGAACATGGCCGGCCGCGGCACCGACATCAAGCTCGGCCCCGGCGTCGAGGAGCTCGGCGGCCTGCACGTGATCTGCACCGAGCTCCACGACTCGCAACGGATCGACCGCCAGCTCGTCGGCCGCTCCGGCCGCCAGGGAGACCCGGGCACGTGGCGGCAGTACGTCGCCCTCGACGACGAGATCCTCGTCGGCGCCCACGGGCCGGAGAAGGCGGCGCGGATCGTCGCCCGGCAGCGTGGGCGGCTCGACGCCGATCCCGAGGGCGTGCTGCGGGTGTTCCAGCGTGCCCAGCGGATCGTCGAGGCGCGGCACGTGCGCCAGCGGCGCGTGCTCGAATACGTCGAGCGCCAGCGGGCCGAGGCCCACATCCAGATGAGCCAGGATCCCTACCTCGACGCCGCCTCGTGACCGTCCCTGCCCGCGACGCGGAGGCGGGGCAACCTGGGCCGCCGGCGGGGTTGGCTGGCGGGGAAATTGGCGTTGACGCGGGGTCCCGGCCGATGGGACCGTCGCAGGTTGCCACGTCCGGCGGCGGTTCGGCGCCGGGCCTGTCGAGGGAGCGACCGTGACCCGTCATCGGCCCATGTCCCGCGCCTGGCACGTCGGCTGGCTGCGCGCGGCCGCGGCAGTGGCCGCGGCACTGCCGATCCCCGGTGCGGCGCAGCCACCCGCCGACGAATCCGCCCCGGCCGACATGGTGCCGGTCGTCGCCCCGGCACCGGAGGATGACGCGCCGGCCGATGCCAAGCCCCCCCCGCCGTTCGCTCCCCCTCCGCCGTTCGGCGCGCCCGCTGCCGCGGCACCGCCCCTGCCGGCCGAGCTCCCCGCCGCGCGCGGCAGCGACGGCACGATCTCCGTGCTCGTCGCTCCGCCCCCCGACCAGGAGCTCGGCCTGGTGCCGGTGGTGCCCCCGGCACGGCTGACACCCGTCGCTCCCGGCACGAACGCACCGGCGACGGGTGGGCCCGCGTTGCCGACGGCCGTCGCTTCCCCGACCGCGCCTTCGCCACCGCCTCTGGGCTCGGCACCGCTCCACGCCCCCCCGGCGACCGGCGGCGAGCCCCCGGCGGCCGAGGTGCTCGGCCGGCTGCTCGCCGAGCCGGCACCGAACGATCCGGAGCTCGGCTGGGGCCGGCCGTTGACCCTCATCGAGGCGCTCGAACGCCCCGGCGATCGCGCCCGCCGCCTGTGGATCGCGCAGGCCTACTGGAAGGCGACGGCGGCGGTGATGGTCGTCCGGGCCCGCGTCGACGCGGTCGAGCGGCTGGGGCTGGTGGCACCGGGGGGCGATGCCCGCGACCGCGACACGATCGCCGCCGCGGTCTCCGCCGCCGTCGCCGATCTCGACACCGCCCGGGCGGAGTTGGCCGGCGCCCGGCAGGAGCTCGCCGACCTGTCACGCCTGCCCGCCGGAGAACCGTCGCCGTGGCCGGTCGATCGGCCACTGGCAGTTCCGTACCAGACGCACTTCGCGACGATCTTCGCCACCCGGGCGACGACCGGCCGCGTCCGGGCGATCGATCGGATGCTCCCCTCCCGCCACGCCGCCGTCGAGGCGCGCGCCCGGGCGGTGGCCGGCGCCCGCCGCGCCGCCGCCGCGGCCGAGGAGGACCATGCCCGGGGCACGTGTCCGGTCGAGGCGGTGCTCGTCGCGCACGAGCGGCTGACCGCGAGCGAGTGTGACTTCGCCCGCGACGTCCGCACCTACAACACCGACGTCGCGGAATACGTGATGGCCGTCGCCGACACGGTGGTGCCCGAGGAACAGTTCGCCCGGATGCTGATCGGCACGCCGCTGCCGTGGCGGGTGCCGGACCCGGTCGCGGCCGCGCCGGGCGGGGTCCTCGTCGGCGGTGCGGTGTCGTCCGGCGGAGGACCGCCGCTGCTCACGCCGCCCCCGGTCCTCGTGCCCCCGCCCACCGCCGTGCCGATCGGCAACTGATCGCCCCGGCACACCGGCGCCGGTTTCGGCACCGGGTGCCCGGGGCGTACGATGGCGGGATGATGTCCGCCGAACCGTCCCCTCCCTCCCCTGCCCCGGTGGCGCCTCTGCGCCTCGGCGGGCTCGTCGTCGACCCGCCGGTGCTCCAGGCGCCGATGGCGGGCTACACCAACTTCGCCTTCCGGCAGGTCGTCCGGTCGTTCGGCGGCGCCGGGCTGTTGGCGACGGAGATGATCGCAGCGCGGAGTGCCGCCTGGCTCGAGACCCACCGCGGCGAGCACCCCGACCGGCTGTGGGGCGTGCGCGACGAGCCGCGGCCGCTGGCGGTGCAGATGTGGGACAACGATCCCGACAACCTCGCCGCCGTCGGCCGGCGCCTGGCGCGCGACTTCGCCGTCAGCGTCGTCGACCTCAACTTCGGTTGCCCGGTGCGCCAAGTCACCGAGAAGGCCCACAGCGGGTCGTGGCTCCTCCGCGACCCGGAGCGCGTCGGCACGATCGTCCGCCGCGTGGTCGAGGCCTGCGACGGCGTGCCGGTCACGGCCAAGATCCGCCTCGGCTGCTCCGACTCCTGCCGGACCGCCGTCGAGGTCGCGCAGCGCGTCGAGGAGGCGGGAGCTGCCGGCCTCACGGTCCATGGCCGGGTGGCTGCGCAGTTCTTCACCGGCCGGGCCGACTGGGATGCGATCCTGGCCGTGAAGCGCGCCGTCGGGCGGATGCCGGTGATCGGCAATGGCGACGTCACCGGCGCCGCCGTCGCGGTGGAGCGGCTCCGCAGCGGAGTCGACGGCGTGATGATCGCCCGCGAGGCGCTCGCCCGCCCCTGGATCTTCGCGCAGGTGGCGGCGCTGCTGGCCGGACGTGAACCCCCACCTGATCCGAGCCTCGCCGAGCAGCGCGAGATCGTGCTGTTCCACTATGGTCTCGTCTGCCGCCGGTTCGGCGTCGAGCGCGGCACGCTGCTGATGCGAAAATTCGCCTGTTCGTACGCCCAGGGTCTGCCCGGGGCCCGCGAGTTCCGCGGCCGGGTGTCGCGGGTGACGACGGCGGCCGAGTTTCTCGAGGCGATGGCAGGCTGGTTTTCCGGGCAGCCGCGGAATCGAGCCGCCGGTGCCGGTGTCGATCAGGCGGTAATTTCCGCAGGCGGAATTGTCGAAAATCCCGCGGGGTCTACACTGCCTGCATGAGCCGTATTCCCGACGACGACATCCGCCCGACCGACACGCCGTTGCTCGATGTGCTCCGCGCTTCGGGGCCGCACGGAGTGGGTGATCTGGCCCGGGCGCTCTTCGTCACGCCGACGGCCATCCGGCAGCGCCTTGCCCGCCTCGAACAGGCCGGGATCGTCGCCCGGACGACCGGCACCGCTGCCGTGGCCGCGCGGGGGCGTGGCCGTCCGTCCCACAGCTTCGCCCTCAGCGAGAAGGGGCGGAGGCTCGGGGGGGAAAACTACCGCGACTTGGCGCTCGTTCTGTGGAACGAAGTCCGGGCGACGGCGGATCCGGCCGTCCGGCGCGGCCTGCTCGGCCGGATCGGTGCCGGCTTGGCGTCGCTGGTCGATGCCGAGGTCGAGGGCACCTCCCCCGAGGAGCGGCTCGCCAGCGCCGCCGACCTGCTGCGGCGCCGGCGCGTCGCCGTCGAGTTCCGTGACGGCGCCGCGGAACCTGCCGGCGACGACGGCCGCCCCGGACCGTCTTCGCTCATTTCGCACAGCTGTCCGTACCCCGGGCTCGCCGAAACCGACCGCGGCATCTGTGCCGCCGAGCGCGTGATGATCGAGGAGGTGGTCGGGGCACCTGTGCGCCTCTCCGAGTGCCGTCTCGACGGCGGCGACTGCTGCCGATTCACGCTCGTACCGCTCCACGCCACCGCTACCACCCCCGGCTGAGGCCCACCGCGTCGTCCACCCGTTTCCCGGAGTTGCCATGTCCCCCCCCACCGCACCGTCGCTGCCCGCTGCCGGCCGTCCCTGGATCGAGGGGCGGTTCGAGGAGAACCTCGTCCTGACCACCGTCGAGCAGGCGATCAACTGGGCTCGGCAATCGAGCATCTGGCCGATGACGTTCGGCTTGGCGTGCTGCGCCATCGAGATGATGGCCGCCGGTGCGAGCCGCTACGACCTCGACCGGTTCGGCGCGGGGGCGTTCCGGGCAACGCCTCGGCAGGCCGATTTGATGATCGTGGCCGGCACGGTGACCTACAAAATGGCCAGCCGTGTGCGGCGGCTCTACAACATGATGCCCGATCCCAAGTACGTGATCGCGATGGGTGCTTGCACCACCGGGGGTGGCCCGTACTTCAAGTGGGGCTATCACGTAGTCAAGGGTGTCGATCTGGTGGTCCCGGTCGACGTCTACGTCCCCGGCTGCCCGCCCCGCCCCGAGAGCCTCCTCGAGGGGTTGATGCGGATCCAGGACAAGATCCTCGGCCAGCGGATCGCGCGGCGGCCCGACGGCGGCAAGATCGAAGACGAGCTGCCGGTGCCCCACCATTCCGGCCACGTCATCTCGCCGATCGCCGACGGCGAGCTCGTGTTCTCGCACCAGAAGGTCCAGCCCTGACATTCTCCGCCGCGACGGCGTCGCGGCGCGGTGGTCATGGATGTGGGCGGCGCGCCGTTCGGCCGCGTCGTGACGGTTTTCCCGGCGCGGGTAGCGCGTCGCAACAGGAGCGTGTCGATGGCGGGTGAAGTGGCGGGCGAACGGCTGGTGGTGCGCGGGCTGCACGTCGCCGTCGACGGGCAGGAGATCCTCCGTGGCGTCGATCTCGAGATCGGCCGCGGCGAGGTCCACGCGCTGATGGGGCCCAACGGGTCGGGCAAGAGCACGCTCGGCTACGCGATCATGGGCCATCCCTCCTACGAGGTCACTGCCGGGAGCATCACGCTTGTCAGCGCCGACGGCGCCGAGCGCGACCTGCTGGCAATGGAACCCGACGAGCGCGCCCGGGCCGGCGTGTTCCTCGCCTTCCAGCGGCCGATGGCGATCCCCGGCGTGCGGCTCGCCGATTTCCTCCGCCACGCCGTCACCAACGTCCGCAACCCGGAGCGGAAGGAAGGGGAGGAGCTGATCCCGATGCGGGAGTTCCGCGGCGAGCTCAAGGCAAAGATGGCCGACCTGTCGATCGACCAAGAGTTCGCCCGCCGCTACGTCAACGACGGCTTCTCGGGGGGCGAGATGAAGCGCGCCGAGATCCTCCAGCTGGCGATGCTGCGGCCGCGATTCGCGATCCTCGACGAGACCGACAGCGGCCTCGACGCCGACGCCGTCCGGCTCGCCAGCGAGAGCATCGCCCGGATCGGCGGGGCGGAGATGGGGATCCTGATCATCACCCACCACGAGCAGCTCCTCGAGCACAACATCCCGCTCCGGACCCACGTGATGCTCGGTGGGCGGATCGTCGAGAGCGGCGGGCCGGAACTGGCCGCCGAGCTCCACAAGCGGGGTTACGAGCGGATCCGCGCGGCATATCCGGAGGCAGCCGCCGCCGAGCGCGCGGCTGCGGAGGCAGCGGTCTGACGATGACGATCCGACGGTGACGGGTGTTCGGTGCAGTTCCGGCAGGAGTGACGCTGATGGATACGACGGTCGACGGACAGGGCGTGGCCCTCGGCGAAATCAACAAGTACGACTTCCGCACCGACTCCCCGGCGGTGTTCAAGGCGCGGCGCGGGCTCGACGCCACGATCGTCGCGCAGATCTCGGAGATGAAGCGCGAGCCCGAGTGGGTGCGCGACTTCCGCCTCAAGTCGCTGGAGATCTTCCACTCCAAGCCGATGCCCTCGTGGGGCGGGCGGATCGGCGTCGACTTTCAGGACATCTTCTACTACCTCAAGCCCGCCGAGCAGCAGGGAAAGACGTGGGAGGAGGTCCCCGACGCGATCAAGCAGACGTTCGACCGCCTCGGGATCCCCGAGGCGGAGCGGAAGTTCCTCGCCGGGGTCAAGGCCCAGTTCGAGAGCGAGGTCGTCTACGGCTCGCTGCAGGAGGACCTGGCGAAGAAAGGGGTGATCTTCACCGACACCGACACCGCCGTCCGCGAGCACCCCGACCTGCTCCGCGAGTATTTCGGGAAGATCATCCCGCCGACCGACAACAAGTTCGCCGCCCTCAACTCCGCCGTCTGGTCGGGGGGCTCGTTCATCTACGTGCCCAAGGGGGTGTCGATCGAGTTCCCGCTCCAGGCCTACTTCCGCATCAACGCCGAGAGCATGGGGCAGTTCGAGCGGACGCTGATCATCGTCGACGAGGGGGCGCAGGTGCACTACGTCGAGGGCTGCACCGCCCCGATGTACTCCACCGAGAGCCTCCACTCGGCCGTGGTCGAGATCGTCGTCAAGAAGCACGGTCGCTGCCGTTACACGACGATCCAGAACTGGGCCAACAACATCTACAACCTCGTCACCAAGCGTGCCATGGCCTACGAGGGCGCGCTGATGGAGTGGATCGACGGCAACCTCGGCAGCCAGCTGACGATGAAATACCCGGCGGTCTACCTGATGGAGCCGGGCGCGCGGGGGGAGATCCTCTCGATCGCCTTCGCCTCCGCGGGGCAGCACCAGGACGCCGGCGCGAAGATCGTCCACGCCGCCCCCCACACCAGCGGCCGGATCGTCTCCAAGAGCATCTCGAAGAACGGCGGCCGGGCCAGCTACCGCGGCCTGGTGCGCGTCGAGCCGGGCGCGCGGAAGAGCCGGTCGAGCGTGGTCTGCGACGCCCTGATCCTCGACGACAAGAGCCGCAGCGACACCTATCCCTACATCGAGGTCGAGGAGCAGGACGTCTCGATCGGCCACGAGGCGAGCGTCTCGAAGATCGGCGAGGAGCAGCTGTTCTACCTCACCAGCCGCGGCCTCACCGAGGCCGAGGCGAGCACGATGATCGTCGGCGGGTTCATCGAGCCGCTCGTCAAGGAGCTGCCGATGGAGTACGCCGTCGAGATGAACAAACTGATCCAGTTGCAGATGGAAGGCTCGGTGGGCTGACGCATGACGACCGCGACTCCTGCCGCCCCCCCTGCCCCGGCGTTCGACGAAGCGGCGCTCGGCCGTCTCGTCGCCGCCAGCCCGCTCCCCGGCTGGGCGACCGACACGCGCCGGGCGGCGTTCGCCGCGCTGGCCGGCCTCTCCCTGCCCGACCGGCGCAGCGAGAACTGGATGCGCACCGACCTGCGGCTGTTCCGTCCGCAGGCCTGGGGACTGCGCGACGGGGCTGGGGGCAGCGCCCCCGACGGGCTGCTCCCCGCGGCGATCGTCGCCGGAGCCGGTCAGGAGGAGGACGGGGCCCGGGTGGCCGGCGTGTTGGCGGGGCGGTTCGTGGCCCTCGACGGCACGGTCGTCCGTGCCGAACTCGACCCCGACCTGGCGCGGCGCGGTGTCCGCTTCGGCGCCGCCGAGGCCGTGCTCGCCGACTCTGGTGAGCTCCTCCGCGAGCACTGGTTCACGGTCATCGATCCCCACGCCGACTACTTCACCGCGCTCCACGCCGCTTTCCACCGCGCTAGCGCCATCCTCTACGTCCCCTCCGGCGTGAAAGTGGCCGAGCCGCTCCACGTCCTGGCCGCACTCGGGCCGGGGGGGGTCGACACGTCGCACGTCCTCGTCGTCCTCGGCGAAGGGGCCGAGGCGACGCTCCTCACCGAGACCGCCGGCGGCGGTCCGGCCGGCAGCGCCGGCGGCCTGCACTGCGGTGGCACCGAGATCGTCGTCGGGCGCGGCGCCTTCCTGCGGATGGTGAACCTGCAGAATTGGAGCGACGGCGTCTGGCACTTCGCCCGCCAGCGGGCGGTGATCCACCACAGCGGCCGTCTTCAGTGGACGCTCGGGGCCCTCGGCAGCCGGCTCTCGCAGGTCGCCCAGGACGTCGCCCTCGTCGGCCGCGGGGCCGACGCCCAGGTCAACGGGGTGATGTTCACCGAGGGGCGGCGGCAGCTGGTCTACAACACGCTCCAGCACCACCAGGCCCCGGCCTGCCGGAGCGACCTGCTCTACAAGGGAGCCCTCCAGGACCGCTCGCGCCTCGTGTGGCGTGGGATGATCAAGGTCGACCGTGCCGCCCAGAAGACCGACGGCTACCAGCGCAACGACAACCTCATGCTCTCCACCGAGGCCCGTGCCGACTCGATCCCGGGCCTGGAGATCGAGGCCGACGACGTCCGCTGCACCCACGGGGCGACCAGCGGCCGGGTCGATGCCGAGCAGATCTTCTACGCCCGCGCCCGCGGCCTGGCGGCCGACGAGGCGGCGCGGCTGGTCGTCGCCGGATTCTTCCAGCAGGTCTTCGACCGGATCACGATCCCGCCGGTCCGCGAGGCCTTCGCCCGCGCGATCGGCAGCCGGATCCGCCGGATCACCTGACCGTGCCGGCCGTGCCGCCTCCGGCCGGCTGAAACCCTCCTCCGTCTCCCGTCCGCTGGAAACCGTCCGATGGAAGGCTTCACCCGGGTCGCAGACGCGTCCGCGATCCCCGATCCCGGCCGCGAGCTCGTCGAGGTCGAGGGGGAGGTGGTGGCGTTGTTCCACGTCGGCGGCGCGTTCCACGCCATCGACGACGTCTGCACCCACGATGGCGGCACGCTCGCCGACGGCGCGCTGGTCGGCTTCGCCGTCGCCTGCCCGCGGCACGGTGCGAAGTTCGACGTCCGCACCGGAGCCGCCCTGTCGATGCCGGCGGTCCGGCCGACCCGCTGCCACGAGGTGCGCGTCGCCGACGGCGGCGTCTGGATCCGCCTCCGCAGGGCCCCCGGCGGCGGCCCACCGCCGGCGGGAAGCCCCGCGACCGCGCCCGTCGCGGCCAGCCCCGCTCCGGTCGCAAGCGCGCCCCGGGCCGCCCCTGCCGGTGGCGTCGAGCCGCACGCCGTGGCGACCGATGGCGGCGGCGAGGTCTCGGAGGACGCGGTCCGCGAGATGCTCCGCGAGGTCAAGGACCCGGAGCTGTTCGTCAACATCGTCGACCTCGGGCTGGTGTACGGGGTCACGGTCAGTGCGGCGGCCGACGACCCGGCGGGCCGGCAGGTGTCGATCGACATGACGATGACGAGCCCTGCCTGCCCTGCCGGTCCGCAGCTGATCGCCGACACCAAGCGCGCCGTCGGCCGGCACGCGGCCGTCCGCGGCGTCGAGGTGCGGATCGTGATGGATCCCCCCTGGACCCCCGACCGGATGTCCGACGCGGCCCGCGACCAGCTCGGCATCTTTTGACTGCCGCCGTGCGCGTCGTGCTCCACGAGTGGGCCTGCAGCGGTGGCCTCCACGGTCCGCAGACCGCGCCGCTGCCGTCGTCGGCCACGCTGGCGGCCGTCGTCGCCGAAGGGCGGGCGATGCTCGCGGCCCTCGTCGCCGACGGCCTCCGCGCCGGCGAATTCGACCTCACGCTGCTCCTCGATGCATCCCGGCCGCCGCTGCTCTCGGCGGCGACAGGGCCGGTGCACGTCGAGCCGGTGCCGCGCGGTGCCGAGCTCGACCGGCTCGTCGCCCTCGGCGCCGGGGCCGACTGGACGCTGATCGTCGCCCCGGAGAGCGACGGTCTCCTCGCCGACCGCGTCGCCGCCGTCCGCGCCGCCGGGGGCCGGGTCGCCGCGCCGCAGGGGGCGTTCATCGCCCGCGCCGCCGACAAACACGCGACGGCCCTCGCGCTGGCGGCAGGCGGCGTGCCGGTGCCGGCCGGCCGGCGTCTCGGGCCCGACGAAACCTGGCCGCCGGGATTCGCCCTGCCCGCCGTCGTCAAGGCGCTCGATGGCTGTGGCGGCGACGGTTTCGCGCGTCTCGACACGCCGGCGGATCTGCTCCCCGCGCCGCGCCCGCGGCGGCTCGAACGCCACGCCGCCGGGGTCTCGGTCGGCGTGTCGGCGCTGTGCGGTCCCGCCGGGCACCGCATCCTCCCCCCGGTGCGTCACCTGTTTTCGGCGGAGGACCGGCGGTTTCTCGGCGGCCGCTGCGACCTGCCCGCGGCGCTGGCGGACCGTGCCGCAACCCTCGCCGGCCGGGCGATCGCCGCCCTCGAGCGCGCCAGCGCCCCGGCGGCCGGGTGGGTGGGAGTCGACATGATCCTCGGGCACCGCGACGATGGAGACGCTGACCGCGTCCTCGAGGTCAATCCCCGGCTGACGACGTCGTTCGTCGGGCTGGCCCGAGCGGGGAGCGCGAGCCTGCTAGGCGCCCTGCTGGCGACGGCCGCCGGGAAAGTGGCACGGTGGCCAGGTCGCCGGGAACGTGACGGCAGCTACGCGATCGCGACCCCGGATGGAGCCGCCGCCGATGTGCCCTCCGGCTGACCGCCGCGCCGTTCTTGCCTTCGACATCGGCGGAGCGAACCTCAAAGCGGCCGACGGGCGCGGCGATGCCCATGCCGAGCCGTTTCCCCTCTGGCGACAGCCGCAGCGCCTCGCCCCCCGCCTCGCCGAGCTCGTCACCGAGCGCCGCCCCGGGCGGGTGGTGGCGACGATGACCGGCGAGATTGCCGACTGCTACGCGAGCCGAGCCGAGGGGGTGCAGGCGATCGTCGCGGCCGTGGTCGCCGCGGCCCGGCCGGTGGCCGCCCCCGTCGCGATCCTCGCCACCGACGGTGCGCTGGTCGCGCCCGAAGCCGCCTGTGCCGCTCCGCTGACCGTCGCCGCCGCGAATTGGCACGCCGTGGCCCGGCTCGCCGCCGCCCAAGCCCCCGCCTTCCCGGCGGTGTCGATCGACGTCGGCTCGACGACGGTCGACGTCATTCCCCTCGTGGCCGGCAGCCCCGCCCCGCGCGCCGCCGACGACGTCGGCCGGCTCCGCTCCGGCGAACTGGTCTACACCGGCGTCGAGCGGACGCCCGTGGCGGCGCTCGTCCGCCGCGTCGATCGCGGCGGGATCGCCTGCCCCGTCGTCGCCGAGCGCTACGCCCTCTCGCGCGATGCCTGGCTCCTCCTCGGCGGTCTGGCCGAGGATCCGGCCGACACCGACACCGCCGACGGCCGGCCGTTCACCCGCCCCCTGTCGCGCGCCAGGCTGGCGCGGATGATCCTCGAGGATCCGGAGGCGTTTTCCAGTGCCGACGCGCTGGCTCTGGCCGAGGCCTGTGCCGCGGCGCAGTCGCGCGCGGTGGCGCGGGCGCTGCGGCGCGTCGCCGCGGCACTGCCCGCGCCCCCGGCGGCAGTCGTTCTCTCCGGGCATGGCGACTGCCTGGCGCGGCGGGCGCTCGGGGTCGTCGGCTGGCGCGTGCCGGTGGTGTCGGTGGCAGAGCGGCTCGGGCCGGCGGTGGCGCGGGTCGCCCCGGCCCACGCGCTGGCGCTGGTCGCGCTCGGGGAATTGCCATGAACCCCGTGGCGGGATGGGACGGCGGCCTGCTCCGCGGGGAAGCGACGCGGATCCCGGCGGACCCGGTCGTGAAGTGCGGCGGCAGCCTGCTGACGATGGCCGACTGGCCGGCCCGGCTGCACGCCTGCCACGCGGCGCTGGCGGCCGCGGGCACGCCGCTGATCGTCGTCGGCGGCGGGGCGATCGTCGACGGACTGCGGCGCGTCGACGCCGCCGGAGGGCTCGACGGCGCGGTGGTTCACGACCTCGCGATCGCGCTGATGGGTATCACGGGGCGCCTCGTGGCCGGGGAGCTCGGGTTGCCGCTCACCGCCTCGGCACGCGGCGGGGGCGTCCTCGACGCCGCGGCGTTCCTCGCCGACGAGCGGGCGGCGGGCCCGCGCGGCTGGGAGGTGACGAGCGATTCGATCGCGGCGCTGGCGGCGCGGGTCGCCGGTCGGCCGCTGCTGCTGCTCAAGAGCTGCCCGCCTCCCGTCGTGGGAGGCGACGCGCTCGAGGCCGCCGCTGCCGCCGGCTGGGTGGACGACTGGTTTCCGCGTGCCGCCGCGGGCCTGACCTGGATCGGCTGGGCCTGCCCGAGCCGGGACGCGGTGGCTCCACGCTGAGCGGGCCGGTCACCGCCGAAGCGCGATCGTCCCCGCCGGTCAGTCCCACCAGCAGGAGCCGGCGCCGCCACGGGCGGCCAGGGCGGTGCCCCGGGCCGTGGACAGCGTCGCATCGGCCTCGTCGACCGTGGCGCTGGCGAATGCCCAGGGCTGGAACTGCACTCCCCCCGACGCCGACACCACCCACCGGCCGCCGCGCTCGATGGCGCTGGCGACGGTCGGCACGGTCGCCGGCGCGTCGTAGGCGGGGACCTTGACGCGCGCCGGATCGAGGAGCGGGGTGAGGTCGAGCCCGGCGCGCTTGTCGAGTTGGCGGCCGTGGATCAGCGCCGCGACCACGGCCAGATCGACGCAGTTGACCAGTTCGGCGAACACCGGCTGCTTCTCTGCCAGCTCGTCGTAGTGGCTCGTGAACGCCTCGCACCACGTCGCCGCGCGGCGGTCGGTGCCGCCGGCGCCGCGGACCGTGCCGTCGCGGCCGACAATGTCGTTTTCGGTCAGGCAGGTCATCCGCCGCCCGCCGATCCGCCACGCCAGCTCGTCGGGATCGCGGGCGATCGGGTCGTACGACGCCTCGAGCCAGAAGCGCGGCAGCATGCCTCCCGCCGGCGCGGTCGTGAGCATCGACACGTAGCTCGGCAGCCCGGTCACGCCCGAGGGCTCGAGGCCCATGCCGATCCGCTTGAGCCGGTAGTCGGCAGCGACGAGCACGCGGGCCAGCCGGCTGTCGGCGGGCACGCCGCCGACGCTGACCCGCTGCGGACCGAGCAGCTCCTCCATTTTGCGGAGCGTGGTGTCGGGCCGCCCGGTGACGGGTTTCTGGTCGCGGAGGAACTGCTGGACCTTCGTCACGCCGGCGGGATCGGGGTCGATCGAGCAGCGCATCCCGCCGTCGCGGGCGCCGTCGATGGCGCGGAGCGCGACGACCAGGTCCTCGAGCTGCAACAGCGGCCGACGGCTGTTGGAGGCGACGACGTTGCCGGCGGCATCGACCACCGCCGCGTCGGCGGGGCCGGCGAGCACGATGTCGTGCCCCTCGGGGTCGACGAACAAGTGCGTGACCCGCTCGAGGCCGCCGAGGAACAGCACCTCGGGAGGGAGCGGCTTGCCGCCGGTCGCGGCCGCTTCGACGGCGGCGATGACGCGGGCCAGCGACACCTTCCGCAGCTCGCTGGCCGCGGTGGGACGGCCACCGGCTTTGGCCAGCGCGTCGCGGCGCTTCGTCGCCAGCTCGGCGATGGCGCCGGGCTCGAGGTTGCGGACGATGCCGGAGGTGTCGATCGAGATTCCCCCGACCGCCTGACCGAAGCCGAACCCACCCATCTGGGCGCGAGCCGTGACGCCCGGCACAACGGCCAGGGCCGCCAGCACGACGGCCGCCAGCGGGCGGGAAACGCCGGCGGTGGTGGGCCGGGACGACGACAGCGGCATCATGGACAGCCTCCGGCTGGCGGAAGGGGCATCCGGCCCCTTGAACGGTGCCGCCATGCTAGTCTGGCCCGGTTCGACGCGGCAAACCCGATTCCCCCGCGAAATCATTTGTCTCCCGCCCTTCGTTGCCCGCCCGGGCGCCCTCGCCACCCGTCCTTGCCCGGCACATCATGGGGCGGGAGGAGGTGACGGGGACACCTTTTCCCGGCCGATGCCATGGTCACTAGCGCACACCTGATCGTCTGCGATCCCGAGTCCGGCGCGGTGCCGGTGCGGCTCGTCGACGGCCAGCGTGTCACGCTCGGCCGGGCCAGCGGCAACGCGATCGTCATCCGCGACGAGCGTGCCAGCCGCTGCCATGCCGAGATCTTCGCGGTCGACGGGCAGTGGCGGATCCGCGACCTCGACAGCCGCAACGGGACGAAGGTCGCCGGTGAACCGATCAGCGGCGACCGTGTCCTCGCCACCGGCGACGTGATCCGGATCGGCAAGACCGAGATCGCGTTCGGCCTCGGGGACCCGCCGACCAACGGCAGCGGTGCCGCCGGTCCCCCTTCCAGTGGCATGTCGACCGACCGCCTTCCCGACGTGCTCCAGCAGTGGCAGGCGTCGATCACCCACCGGCGCACCGAGACGCGCCTCCTCGAGGCGATCCGCGAGTCGGCGGCGAGCGTGCCCCGCGTCGGCCGGGCGGCGGCCGAGTTGTGCCGGTTGGCGTTCGCGCTCGGCCAGGCGGGTGATCTGCGTACGGTCGCCGAGCTGGCGCTTTCGACGGCGCTGGAGGGATGCGGGGCCCGGCGCGGGATCGTGTTCCTGCCCGACGGCGTGGCCGGTGCCGGCGATCGCGTGAAGGTCGAGTCGCTCGAGCCGCTGGCGTCGCTCCCCGAGCCCTGGCCTGCCGACTCGATCCCGCGCGCCGCCGCCGCAGCGGTGATGAAGATGAACGAGGCGATCGTCGCCCACGAGGCGGCGCGCCGCGCCGGCGGCGCGTCGAGCATGTCGGCGCCGATCCGCGCCGACGGGCGGACGATCGGCGTGCTCCACGTCGAGCGGCAGCCGGGTGAGCGCGAGGGGACGCCCGACGATCTCGAGTTCCTCCTCGCCGTCGGCAACGCCCTGGGGATGGCGGTCGCCAACCTCCAGGCGCGCGAGGCCCTGTCTGTGAAGCTGGCGACCACCGTCGACGAGAATGCCCGCCTCAAGGCCCGGCTCCGCGAGGAATCGCGGATGGTGGGGGTGAGCCGGTCGTTAGGGACGATCGTCGGTCAGATCGGCAAGGTGGCCGGCACGAAGGCCACGGTGCTGGTCCGCGGCGAGAGCGGCGCCGGCAAGGAGCTCGTCGCCCGCGCGATCCACGAGGCGAGCGAGCGGCGCGGCGGGCCGTTCGTCTGCCTCAACTGCGCCGCCCTCTCGGAGACGCTGCTGGAGAGCGAGCTGTTCGGCCACGAAAAGGGAGCGTTCACCGGGGCCACCGAGCGGAAGGTGGGGAAGTTCGAGCAGGCCCACCGCGGCACGATCTTCCTCGACGAGATCGGGGAGATGAGCCCGGCGATCCAGGCCAAGTTCCTCCGCGTCCTCGAGGGGCACCCCTACGAGCGCGTCGGCGGCCAGTCGCGCGTCCAGGTCGACGTCCGCGTCGTCGCCGCCACCAACCGCGATCTCGAAAAGGGGGTGGCCGCCGGCGAGTTCCGCCGCGACCTCTACTTCCGCCTCCGGGTCGTCGAGATCCTCGTGCCGCCGCTCCGCCACCGGGCCGACGACATCGAGCCGCTCGCCCGCCACTTCCTCGCCCGGTTCGTCGCCGAGACCGGCCAGCTGGTCCGCGACTTCACCCCGGCGGCGCTCGAGGCGATGCGCCGCTACCACTGGCCGGGCAACATCCGCGAGCTGCGCAACTGCATCGAGCGCGCCGTGACGCTCGCGACCACGCCGCTGATCGACGTCGCCGATCTGGTGTTCAGCGAGCTCGGCTCGAGCGGCGACACCGGGCGGGTGGCGACGGCCGCGCCGCGCTACGTCGCCGCGACGCTCGAGGAGGTCGAGCGCCGCCACGTGATGGCGACGCTCACCGCCACCGGCGGCAACAAGACCAAGGCGGCGATGATCCTCGGCATCGAGCGCTCGACGCTCGACCGCAAGCTGGCGCGGTGGGCCGCCGATGGCGATGCCGAGCCGCGCCGCCCGCGGCGCGGCGACTAGCAGCCCGTCAGTCGAGGCCGAAGTAGCGCTTCCAGGCGGCCACGTCGCCGGGCTCGGGCGGAGGGGGCTTCGATTCGGCGGGGCGCCGGGCGGCGCGGGCCCTCGAGCGCCGTTCGGCGAGCCACTGATCGGGGCCCACCGCCGTCGCCCGCCGCCGCCGCGCGGCCGCCTGGAGACGCCGGTCGCCCGACACGACGACCAGGCTGCCGGGAGCGTCGTCGCCGGCGACCAACTCCTCGATCAGCGAATCGGCATCGGGATACTCGCGTGCGAACCAGACGCGGATCCCACGGTGGACGAGCCGGCCGGGGAGGCCGTCGGGCGAGCGCGCCGCGTCGAACACCACCAGGCAGTCGCCGGCGTCGTCGCCGAGGAAGTCGGCGAGCAGATCGAGCAGCGCGACGCGCGACTGCTCGAATCCGCGCGGCCCGCGGTCGGCCCCGAACACCCCCGAGGCGTGGAGCAGGTTGTAGCCGTCGATGATCAGCGTCATCGGCGCCCCGGCCCCTGTTTCAGCGGCGGAACTTCACGCGCCCGGCGACGATCGTCGCGGCGGCCCGGCCCCGGAGCGTCCAGCCGTGAAACGGCGAATTGACGCTCTTCGACCGGAAGGAGCCGACGTCGACCTGCCAGGTGACGTCGGGATCGATGACGGTGATGTCGGCCACGGCACCGGGGCGGAGCGTGCCGCGTGGCACGCCGAGGATCCGCGCCGGAGCGGTGCTGAGGGCGTCGACGAGCCGCGGCCAGTCGAGCCGCCCCGTCGCCACCAGCCGCGTCACCGCCAGCCCGACGGCGGTCTCGAGGCCGAGGATTCCGAACGGCGCCCGGTCGAGCTCGAGCATCTTCTTCTCGCGGGCGTGCGGGGCATGGTCGGTGGCGATGCAGTCGATCGTCCCGTCGGCGAGTCCGGCGATGATCGCCTCGACGTCGGCGGCCGTGCGCAGCGGCGGGCTCATCTTGCAGTTGGCGTCGAACGAGCGCAGCGCCTCGTCGGTGAGCGTGAAGTGGTGCGGGCAGGCCTCCGCCGTGACGCGGATCCCGCGCGCCTTCGCCTCGCGGACCTGCGCCACGCCGCCGGCGGTCGTGACGTGCATCACGTGCAGCCGCCCGCCGGTGAACGCGGCCAGGGCGATGTCGCGGCCGATCATGATCTCCTCGGCCGCCGCCGGCCAGCCGCCGAGGCCGAGCGCCAGCGACACCGCCCCCTCGTGCATCACGCCGCCGCGGGTCAGCTCGAGGACTTCCTCGTGGGCGAGGATCGGGACGTCGAACATCCGGCAGTATTCCAGTGCCCGGCGCATCAGCTCGGCGTCGTAGACGGGTGCCCCGTCGTCGCTGAACGCCACCGCGCCCGCTTCGAACAGCGCGCCGATGTCGGCCAACTCCTTCCCCGCCCGGTCGCGGCTCACGCAGCCGACGACGAACACGTTGCAGGCATCGGCGCGGGCGGCCTTCTGGTGGATGAAGCCGACCGCCGCCTGGGTGTCGATCGGCGGCTCGGTGTTGGGGATGCAGGCGACGCTCGTGAACCCGCCGGCGAGGGCGGCACGGGTGCCGGTCTCGATCGTCTCGTCCTCCTCGCGCCCCGGCTCGCGGAGATGGACGTGCATGTCGACCAGCCCCGGTGCCACGATCATCCCGGCGGCGTCGAGCGATTCGTCAGTCGGCCCGGCTGCCCGGCCGATCGCCGCCACCACGCCGTCGCGCACCAGCACGTCGTCGACCCGGTCGATCCCCTGCGCCGGATCGATCACCCGTCCGCCGCGCACCAGGAGCGTTCCCATCAGCCCTGCCCTCCCGCCGCGGCCGCCGGCCGGGCGTTGCACGACAGCCACAACACCGCCATCCGCACCGCCAGGCCGTTGGTCACCTGGTCGAGGATCACCGACTGCGGGCAGTCGGCGACGTCGGCGGTCATCTCCACGCCCCGATTGATCGGACCGGGGGCGAGGATCAGCAGCTCGGGGCGGGCCCGGCGGAGGCGCTCGCCGGTCATCGCGTACAGCGCGGCATATTCGCGAACCGACGGGAAAGGTCGCGTGTTCTGCCGCTCGAACTGGATCCGCAGCAGGTTGAGCACGTCGCAGCGAGGGATGATCGCGTCGAGGTCGTGCGAGACCTCGGCGCCGAGCTCCTCCCAGCGCGGCGAGACGAGCGTCGGCGGGCCGCAAAGGATCACCTTCGCGCCGAGGGCAAGGAGCCCGTGGAGGTTCGAGCGCGCCGTGCGGCTGTGGGCGATGTCGCCGACGAGGCCCACCGTGCACCCGGCCAGGCTCCCGCGCCGTTCACGGATCGAGAAGATGTCGAGCAACCCCTGGGTGGGGTGCTCGTGGGGACCGTCGCCGGCGTTGATCACGCCGGCGGCGAGGTGCCGCGCCAGGAGGTGGGGCGTGCCCGGCGTGGCGTGGCGGACGACGACGACGTCGATCCCCATCGCTTCGAGGTTCCTCGCCGTGTCGATGAACGACTCCCCCTTGGCGAGGCTGCTGGCCGAGGCCGAGAAGTCGACCACGTCGGCGCCTAGCCGCCGGGCGGCGAGGGCGAAGCTGGTGCGGGTGCGGGTGGAGTTCTCGAAAAACAGATTCACGACCGTCCGGCCGCCGAGGACTGCGAGCTTGGTGCGGCAGCCGTCGGTCGCCTCCTTGAACCGCCCGGCGGTGTCGAGGAGCAGTTCGATCTCGGCGGCGTCGAGCCGCTCGAGGTCGAGGAGGTGACGGTGCCGCCACGCGGGGGGGGCTTCGGTGGTGAACGGAGCGGTGGGCATCGGCACGAAAGGCGAAGGGGGGAAGCGATGGCGCGGCGGAGATTCTAGCTTTCCCGGTGACAAAGCCCTCCATGGCCTTTGTCACCTCCGGTCGACCGGTGGGAACGCCGAGGGTTCCCACGGTCGACGGGCGCCGCATCGTGCGGCGGGCTTTCCCGGTGACAAAGCCCTCCATGGCCTTTGTCACCTCCGGTCGACCGGTGGGAACGCCGAGGGTTCCCACGGTCGACGGGCGCCGCATCGTGCGGCGGGCTTTCCCGG